>JAYVZY010000334.1:0-3740 GCA_043782885.1 Sphingomonadales bacterium
CGGCTCAATATTCGCATCTTGAGCTATGTTGATGGTATCGCGCCTATGATTGCTATTGCCGGCGGGCAAGAAAGCAAATGGCTATATAATGATCGCCTGTATATGGCTGGTGTTCTGATCAATGGTAGAATGCCTAACAGCAACTCGCCAATAGCTATAAAAAATGATGAAGCGCGTTTGCGCAATGAGATCAGCCGTTCGGGTATGGATGGGCAGCGGGTGGCTATTGAAATTAGTGATTCTCCAAAATACGATATTGAACGCTCTCGCGCCGAAGCGGCGATACGCGAACTGCACAGCACCTATAGACCTTCTGGGACACGATCACTTTTTCACATTTTTCACCCTCCAAACGCTCCTGAAAAGCTACCGATTTTCGTTGAAAATGACGATTTTGAACTTGACGACATGTTGATTGAAGACCGCTTAGGAAAACTGGAACGTGGCTTTCCCGCAGATTTCGCAATTTCACTGGTCGAGCCTTGGAAAATGGTGCCATCCAAGACGGATTCCACGGCCTTTCATATGGAAGTAGCTGAGTCGGATAATGTATTAGAGACTTGGGTCGGCGGCGTGAAAGTTTATGAGCGCAAGCCTTGACGGCGCCCTTATCGTCATTGCGAAGAGCGAAGTGACGAAGCAATCCAGAGTCGCGCGTGCTGTCAGATGGATTGCTTCGCTACGCGCGCAATGACGGTATCACAGCCCCGTCAACATCCCCACACTAAGCACTTGCGGCAGCTCCTTCGGCGCGCTGCCATCTGCCGGATAATACAAATACAGCGGCACACCTGATCTCCCATGTGCCTCTAAAAAGCGCGTGATCGCCGGGTCGCCGTTCGTCCAATCGCCCTCCAGCACCGCGATGTGGTGCGCCTTGAAGCTGTCCGCCACCGCTTGCGTTTCAATCGCCGCCTTCTCGTTGACCTTGCAGGTCAGGCACCAATCGGCGGTGAAATAGACGAAAGCGGGCTGGTGGTGCGCTTGGAGATCAGCCAGCTTGGCTTCCGAAAAGGGCTGGGCATTTACGATGCCAGCCGTTGCCGTTTGCTGATGCGGCACCACCTCGTGCCACAGCAACCACACCAAAGCGAGCGCGGTCAGCGCCATCGGGATCGCCATAATCCGGCGGAAGGTGTTCATCCACGCGCCCGGTTTCGGCAGGCGGGTGCGCAGCGCGGGGATGTAACCGAGCGCCAAGAACGGCGCGGCCATGCCCAAGCCCAGCCCCGCAAAAATCATCAGCGCCGCATACGTCGGCAGCACGAGCGCCGCGCCCAAGGCGGCGGCCATAAACGGGCCGGTGCAGGGCGTGGCGACGAAGGCCGCAAGCGCGCCCGTCCAGAAGCTGCCGGCCGTGCCGCCCTTGCGGGTCAGGCCATCGCCGCCGCCAAAGCTGGGCAGTTCAAACCAGCCGAGCAGGTTCGCGGTGATGGCAAGCACGACGATCAACAGCCCGCCGATCACCCAAGGGTTCTGCAACTGGAACGCCCAGCCCACCGCATGGCCTGCCGCGCGCAAGCCCAGCATTGCGCCACCAAGCGCCAGCACTGTAAGGATAACGCCGCCGGTATAAGCGCGCGCTTCCTTGCGGACTTGTGATTCGGCCTGCCCGCCCTTGGCGAGCGAGAGCGCCTTCAGCCCGATAATCGGGAACACACACGGCATAATGTTCAGGATCAGTCCGCCAAGCAGCGCCCCGCCGAGGGCCGCGAGGATGGTGAGGAAGGAGGTATCGCCGCCAACTGGCGCGACAATGCCAGGATTGGCGTGCACAGCAAACCCCCGTTGCGCGCCTATCGCCAGCACGGCATCGACCGATTTCGGGGAATCGCCGGCTTGCGCCTCGGCATCCACAAGCACGGCATCGCCGCTACGTGTGAGCACCTGCTTTCCGCCGGATTTAAGAGCGTGATCCGTTATAGCGAACAGCCATGAGTCATTTATCGGCGCGCCAGCGGGATAGGGAATGCTGAACCGGATGTGCCCGTCACCGGTTTGATACGTCGCGTCCGCGCCGAGTGGCTTGGGCAGCGCCGCACGCCATTGGTCGAATTGTGTCGCGAGTGACAGATCGGGTGCGCCATCGCCCACAGCCAGCTTCATATCCTGTTCCGCCGACTCAGGCACGCATATCTGATCGGTGCAGACAAGGTAATTGGCCTTGAGGTGAACGGGTAATGCCGCCCCCGCCGCCAGTCCGGCAGGTAGGTTCAGCGTTACGAGCAGCGCATGAGGGCCGTTGAACACATGGTTCACCAGTCCACCAATCACGAGTTTCTCCGGCACGGGGTAACGCGCCGCGCTGACTGTCGCGCCCTCCGGCAACGTCCATTTTAAGTCGGGCGCAAAGCCCGCCTCGCCGGGGTTGATCCAATAGCCGTGCCATCCAGCATCGGGCGTCATCACCACCGCGAGCGTGAGCGGCTTGCCGGGGGCGGGGTGGGTGCTCTCCGCCACCAATTGCACGTGCATATGGTGGCTACCGGCGCCCCCGATGCCCGATTGCGCGAATGAGGGGCTACACAGCAGTCCGCACATCATAAATAACGCAAGCAGACGGCGCAGCGTCACGATGAAGCGGATAATAATCAGTTTGGGAGAAAGCGGGTAGGTTTCAAACATTATCCGCGTATATCCAATTAGGTTATTACGATCGAATGAAATCGGGAAATTGCCGATGGAAATCACTTTCCGTCGGGGTTGTCGGTTGACGGCCCGCCCTTGCCGACGGAACCGACCTGCCCGATGTTGCCGAACAGGTCTTCAAAGATCGTCCGGTTGCGCCCCAGAGTTGGGGTTTTGTCGACCACAGGGCGGATTGCGACGATTTTTTCCATGCCGGTTTTTTCCACCGATACCACATTTCCTGCCGCATCAAAGCGGACATGGGTGATGAGTTGGGCGGAGGGCACGGGCAGTCGATAGGCATATGTGCGCGTATCGCGCGCGACGTAATACCAATCTTTGTTATCGAACTGCCCCTCAAAGCTGGGGCGGCCCAATGTTTTTTCCACCGAATCACGGTTATCAACGCCCGCTTTGATTCCCTCGATCAGCGCGGAATCGCTCACAAAGCCTTGGTGTCCGGGCACGCGCTTGCATCCGCCAACGAGCAGCAGGCCAGCCAATGCGGCGGTCATCACCAAACGGGAAGCGGGGAAACGGGTCATCAAATCTTCTCCAACGGCGGATCGGCAAGGCCGTGCGTCCTCGCTCAATATGCACAAGAGGCCACTAGCGCAAGCACAGCAATATGTTATGGCGCGCGGTATGGGACTATTCAACACACTCTTTCGCCAAGCTGAACCGCGCGAGGCGCTCCGCCCGCTGTATGCTGCTGTGGTAGCAGCAGCGCGCATGCCTGAATGGTATGCTGAAGGCGCCGTTCCCGATACGATCGATGGGCGCTTTGATATGGTTGCGCTGGTGCTGGCGCTGGTGTTGTTTCGGATGGAAGATTTAGGCGATGAGGCCGCGCGCGCGTCTGCACTACTAACAGAGGTTTTCATCAACGATATGGATGGCAATCTCCGCGAGATCGGCATTGGCGATTTGGTGGTGGGTAAGCACATTGGGAAGATGATGTCGGCACTCGGCGGCCGACTGAGCGCATATCGCGAAACACGGCGCGATCATTCAGCGCTTAAACTTGCGCTGGTGCGGAACGTATATCGGGGTGAAGCACCAAGCGATGAAGCGCTAGAGCACGTGGCGCTTCGGGTTCAATCACTTGACCA
>JAYVZY010000335.1:0-2325 GCA_043782885.1 Sphingomonadales bacterium
CGCGCTGGATACCTTCACCCCTATCGGGCTTTTGATGCCGGTGGCCAGCATGTCGAGCCGGTTGCGGATCGGCGGTATCCAAAAGTTGGCAAGGCCGGGGACTTTTACCGTCTTGTCGAGTTCGTCAATGAGCCTGTCCTGCGTCATCCCGCTGCGCCATTGCGCCTTGGGCTTGAACCGGATCGTGGTCTCAAACATTTCGAGTGGCGCGGGATCGGTTGCTGTATCCGCGCGGCCCGCCTTCCCGAACACGCTCTCGACCTCGGGCACTGCTTTGATGAGCCGGTCGGTCTGTTGGAGCAATTGCGATGCTTTGGCGGTCGAGATACCGGGCAGCGCCGAAGGCATATAGAGCAGATCGCCCTCGCTCATTTGCGGCATGAACTCGCCACCAGTCTGCGACATCGGCCACAGGCTTGTGGCAAACACCAGCGCCGCGATGACAAGCGCCTGCTTGGGCCGCGCCAGCACCCAATCCAAAGCGGGGCGGTAAATTCGAGTGAGGAACCGGTTGATCGGGTTGCTTTCCTCAGACGGGATTTTCCCGCGAATGAGCCAACCCATCAGCACCGGAATCAGCGTGATCGAGAGCAACGCCGCACCCGCCATCGCATAGGTTTTGGTGAAAGCGAGCGGTGTGAACAACCGCCCTTCCTGACCTTGTAACGAGAAAATCGGAATGAACGAGAAGGTGATGATGAGCAGGCTGATGAACAGCGCGGGGCCAACTTCCTCGGCGGCAAGGGTGATGGTCAGCCAGCGGGCTTGCGCGTCAGGTTCGCTCTCCGGGTTGGCTTGGTGCCAGCGCTCAAGATGCTTGTGTGCGTTCTCGATCATCACCACCGCAGCATCGACCATCGCACCAATCGCAATCGCAATGCCGCCAAGCGAGAGTATATTGGCATTCAACCCCTGCACCCGCATGACGATGAAGGCGATCAGAATGCCCAAAGGTAATGTGAGGATAGCCACCAACGCCGAGCGCGCGTGCCACAGGAACAGCGCACACACCAACGCGACGATGGCGAATTCCTCAAATAATTTTTCTGTGAGATTATCCACTGCGCGATCAATCAGCCCCGAGCGGTCATAGGTCGTCACCACCTCTACCCCGGCTGGCAGGCTGGCCTTGAGTTCGGCGAGCTTATTGCGGACACCTTCAATCACCTCACGCGCATTCTTGCCTTGGCGCATGACGATGACACCACCCGCGACTTCACCTTCGCCATTCAACTCGGCGATCCCGCGCCGCATCTCGGGGCCAATTTGCACCGTGGCCACATCACCGAGCGTGACCGGAACACCGCCCGCTGCCGTGCGGATCGGCACCGCGCGGAAGTCATCGAGCGTCTTCAGATAGCCCGAAGCCCGCACAACATATTCGGCCTCGGCCATCTCGACGACTCCGCCGCCGGTTTCCGCATTGGCGCGTTTAAGCGCATCCGCGACATCGCTCGCCGTCACGCCATAAGAGGCCAGTTTCTGCGGATCAACGATGATCTGATATTCTTTGACCATGCCGCCGATGCTCGCGACCTCGGCAACGCCGGGCACACTTTTCAACTCATAACGCAGGAACCAGTCCTGAATGCTGCGGAGCTGCGCGAGATCGTGCTGGCCCGTCTTATCGACCAGCGCATATTCGTAAATCCAGCCGACGCCGGTGGCATCGGGGCCAAGCGAGGGGGTTGCCCCTTGCGGGAGCCGCCCCTGCACTTGGCTCAGATATTCCAGCACGCGCGAGCGCGCCCAATAGAGATCGGTGCCCTCATCAAACAGCACATAGACGAAGCTGTCGCCCACAAATGAATAGCCACGCACGACCCGCGCACCGGGGACCGAGAGCATCGTCGTGGTCAGCGGGTAAGTGACTTGGTTCTCGACAATCTGCGGCGCTTGGCCCGGATAAGTCGTGCGGATGATGACCTGCACGTCTGACAGGTCAGGCAGTGCATCAACCGGGGTTGTCCGCACCGCGCCAATACCGATCACGGTTAATATGAGCGCGACAATGACGACCAATCCCTTGGCCCTGACCGAAGCGCGGATGATGGCGGCGATCATTTACCGGCTCCCGCCATTGTTCCGCCCTTCAGTGGCCGCACATCAAGGCCGGTCAAGCTCGCTTCGGAATCAAGTAGAAACTGCCCCGACGCCACCACTTTCTCTCCCACTGCCAGTCCTTCGAGGATTTCAGTCTGCCCGCCGCCCTCGCGCCCCGTGCGCACCTGGGCTGGGCGGTAATGACCGTTGTCGGTTGCAAGCATCACGATAGTGCGCGTGCCGGTGCGGATCACCGCCTCAGAGGGCACGAGCAGCGCGGGC
>JAYVZY010000336.1:0-6382 GCA_043782885.1 Sphingomonadales bacterium
CCGACGATGCTCCGCTCACGATCGCTCGGGGTGCGCTAGTAATGGACCCTGCGTGCCACCGCGTGTTTTGGCACGGGCAAGAGGTTGGGCTTACAGTAACGGAATTCATGGTGTTGGAGGTGCTTGCGCAGCGGATGGGCGTTGTCAAAAGCCGGGGTCAATTGATGGATGCTGCCTATCAAGACGATATCTATGTTGATGACCGGACGATAGACAGTCATATCAAGCGGTTGAGGCGCAAGTTCCGCGCGGTTGATAAGGAGTTTGACGCGATTGAAACGCTTTATGGCGCCGGATACCGCTTTGACTCAAAATAGCAGGCGCTCGGAAGGGAGCCTGTTATCGCTACGCTGGTCTGGGCGCATCTCCGTGACGCGGCGGATTTTGGCGGTCAATATTTTCGCGTTGTTGGTGCTTGCGGCCAGCTTTTTTTACCTCGATTCATATCGCACCCGCTTGCTGGATCGCTGGCAACAAGAGAGCAGGACGCAAGCAGAGCTTGTTGCGCAAGCGTTACGCAGTACGCCTGGCCTGCTCACCCAGCCTGACGCTATGACGCAATTCGCAAAAATAAGTGCAGCACGGGTGCGCGTGATTGGTGATCATGGGCAGGTTGTGTCCGACAGCTGGCCCACCACGGACGCCAGCTACGGCTACGATAATCCCGATACGCAAGCCTGGAATATGGTTGCCGCGCGCGTACTAGATCGGATGATCGATACCATTGTCTTCGCGCCACGACTGAAAGATTTTTCCGATGAGGCGCGGCCACAACGCATCACGACCAGCGGCACTGAGCTTGCTTACGCACCCGACCGGACGCCAATGGTGAGCGCCTTCGCGCCCCTTGCTCACGGCTATGTTCTGACAACTGAAAATGTGCGGCAAATTACCTCTGTGGTGCGCGAGGAGCGGCTCAGGCTCGCGCTCATTATTCTCGGTGTCGGCATTCTCTCGGTGCTGCTCTCGCTGTTTCTTGCGCGCACGATTGTGCAGCCGTTGCGGCGGCTGGCCAGCGCCGCTGTCCGCGTCCGACTCGGGCGCGCGCGCGAAGTTATGGTGCCACGCTTTGCCTCCCGGAGCGACGAGATCGGCATGCTCGCGCGCGCCGTCTCAGATATGTCAGCCGCGCTGCGCGCCCGCATCGATGCGACGGAGGCCTTTGCCGCCGATGTCGCGCATGAACTCAAGAATCCATTGGCCTCGCTTGGTTCTGCAGTGGACAGCTTGGCGGTCGTCCAACAAACCGAGCTTAAAGCGCAGCTCATCGCGATCATTCGTGACGATGTGCGGCGGTTGGATCGGCTGATCAGTGACATTTCCGGACTCTCGCGGCTGGAGGCTGAGATGTCGCGCACGCCTTTTGCAGCCGTCGACGTGGCGGCGTTGATCGAGCGATGCGCTGAAGACCTCAACGCGCGCGCGCCGGAAGGCAGCCCTATTCTCTCAGTAGCACCCTCCGTTGGCAAATCCGCCATCGTTATGGGCGACGCCCCTCAGTTGGAGCGCGTGATTACCAACTTGATCGAAAACGCCCGCAGCTTTGCGCCGCCGGAAAGGGCAATCGGATTGGGGAGTTTTCAGAAAGATGGAAGCTGTATCGTGTGGGTGGAAGACGCTGGCCCTGGCGTGCCGCAAGAAGCGCGTGAAACCATTTTTCGGCGGTTCAACAGCTTTCGTCCTGATCCGCAGGCGTTTGGTCAGCACTCGGGGCTGGGGCTAGCCATTGTGCGCACAATTGTTGAAGCGCATCACGGCACGGTGACCGCAACCGATCGTGCTGACGGCGCATCTGGCGCACGGTTCGTGATTACGCTGCCTGCTGCGGGAGACGAATCGTGATCCGTATACATGCGACATGCATTGCAATGGCAGGGCGGGGCGTGTTGCTCGCGGGGGCATCCGGCGTAGGAAAATCCGACCTCGCACTGCGGATGATTGATCGTGGTGCGCAGTTGGTGAGTGATGACTATACTGAACTCGACGTGCGCGACACAGTGTTGTTCGCGCGGCCGCCTGCGCTGCTGCGCGGCAAGATCGAGGTGCGTGGTTTGGGCATCCAGCCAATGAATTTTGTTGAAGGTGTTCCGGTGGCACTGTTCATCGCGCTTGATGAATCACCCGAGCGGTTGCCCCAAGATGCGGTATATAAAGCCCTGCTCGGTACCGAGGTGCGGAAATTTGCGCTAGCGGGCCTTGAACCCTCCGCCCCGATCAAGCTAGAGTTGATGCTCGCCCAACTCGCAGAGGAACACTGATGCCCAATCATCCACAGCGCATTTTGCTGGTGACAGGGATGTCCGGTGCGGGGAAATCGACCGCGCTCAACGCGCTTGAAGACATGGGGTGGGAGGTCGTTGAAAATCTGCCACTGAGCCTGCTGGAGCGTCTGCTGAATACCGAAACCGCCGAGGGGGCGCCATCCACCCGCCCGCTCGCGCTCGGTATTGATACCCGCACACGCGGTTTTGATGCGCAAAAAATCGTCAATCGCATTAAAGTGTTGCGCGAAAGCAAGGGCGAGAATGTCGCCATATTGTTTCTCGATAGTAGCGGGCAGGAACTGGAGCGGCGCTACTCTGAAACGCGCCGCCGTCACCCGCTTGCGCTCGATCGCCCTGCGCCAGACGGCATTGCGCGTGAGCGTGAGCTGCTGAGTGCGCTCCGCAGGTGGGCCGACCATGTGGTTGACACCTCCGCGTTGACCGCCAATGATCTTCGGCTGGAAATTCGCACCCGTTTTGCCGATCAACGCGGTGAGGAACCCACGCTTACCGTGCTCTCCTTTGGTTTTGCGCGTGGACTGCCGCGCAACGCCGATCTGGTATTTGATATGCGTTTTCTGCGCAATCCGCATTGGGATAAAACGCTGCGCCCGCTCACTGGCGTAGATGCCAAAGTGGGGGCGTATATCGAGCAAGACCCCGCTTATACTGCAGCAGTTGAGCAAATTACGCAGTTGCTCTTGCTGTTGTTGCCGCGCTACCGCGCAGACGGGAAAGCCTATGTTACGGTCGCCTTTGGCTGCACTGGTGGGCGGCATCGCTCGGTGTTTGTTGCAGAATATGTTGCCGAGCAGTTGCGCCGCGCGCATTTTTCGCCCACGGTCACGCACCGCGATTTGGGCAGTCCGCCGCTCGATTCGGTGGAGGGATCGCCAAGCACAAATGGCAGCATATAAAGAAATAGGGTTCAGCTAGGCATTTATGATCGGATTAGTGTTGGTAACGCATGGCCGGCTGGCCACAGAATTTGTAACCGCGATGGAGCACGTCGTCGGCGCGCAGCCGCATGTCATTTCGGTGTGCATTGGCCCTGATGACGACATGGAGCTGCGCCGAGCCGATATTGCGACCGCGATTGCCACTGCTAATCAGGGCAATGGTGTTATCGTTCTCACCGATTTATTCGGTGGAACGCCCTCCAATCTTGCGATTTCGTTGATGCAGCCGGGCACCATTGAGGTGATCGCCGGGATTAATCTGCCGATGCTCATTCGGTTGGAAAGCGTACGCAAAAAGATGAATGTGACGAACGCGGTTCATGCCGCGTGTGAGGCGGGGAGGCGCTACATCTCTGTTGCGTCCGAAGTTCTGGGAGAAACTGCAAAATGACATTGGTGTCCCAGTCGGTCGAAATTACCAACGTGCGCGGGCTTCATGCGCGCTCCAGTGCAAAATTCGTTGGCCTTGCGACGACGCTAAGCACCCCAGTAATGGTCGCGAAGGACGAAAATTCAGTCGTCGGCACATCTATCATGGGCCTGATGATGTTGGGCGCAGCGAAGGGTGACACGATCACGATCAGCGCCGAAGGTGCAGGCGCGGCAGACGCCGTGCGCGCACTGGTGGAGCTCGTTTCGAGCAAATTCGGCGAGGATTAAGGGCGCGTGCCCCGCGAGATCATTGGCTTCTCTAACCCGCTTGTAAAACGCGTGCGTAGCTTGCGCGAGAAGAAGTTTCGGCGCGCCGAGGGGCTTTTCCTTGCAGAAGGCCTGCGGATTTTGACCGAGGCGCTGGATTCTGGATCGGTGCCAGAGATGCTCTGGCATGCGCCCGAGAGTGCGGCCCATCCGCTGGTGGTCAAGCTCGCGGCGGCAACTGAGGCAGCGGGGGGCGAGGTGTTCATCACAACGCCCGATATTCTCGCTAAGCTCTCTGGCAAAGATAATCCGCAAACCGTGATTGGCGTGTATCCGGAGCGGTGGACGGCGCTCGCGGATATTGATCGCAGCACCGCGACCATCTGGATTGTGGCGCAGGCGCTGCGTGATCCCGGAAATCTCGGCACAATTTTGCGCACTGGTGATGCCGTTAGCGCAGGTGGGTTGATTCTGATTGATGAGTGCACCGATCCGTTTTCAGTGGAAGCCGTGCGCGCGAGCATGGGCGCGCTCTTCACGCAACATATTGTGCAGGCGCGGTGGCAGGAGTTTGTCTCGTGGCTACGGCAAGGCGCGGGACAGCTCATCGGCACGAGCCTGAATGCGACACTCGATTATCAGGAGCCACGCTACGCCGCGCCAGCCTTTCTCCTCGTCGGCAATGAAGCGCAGGGCCTGCCTGCCGCTTGTGAGGTTGAATGCGATGTATTAGTGAAAATGCCAATGCTGGGCAAAGCGGATAGCCTCAACGCCGCCGTCGCCACCGCAGTGATGGCCTATGAACTGCTCAATCAGCGCCGACGAGCTTGATCAGCGGACGCGGGCTCGTTTCAACCATTGGCAAATCCTCAATCAATTTGCTGCCATCCGCCACATCGAGCGTTTCAAACCGCTTCGCCTGTGTCAGCACTTGCGATTCGAGGCTGCCGACAAACGCGTTGTAAGCATTGTTCGCCAGCTCGAGATTGCGCCCGAGCTTAACCACATGCGCGCCCATCGTTTGCAAGCGCGCATGGAGTTCCTTCCCGAGCGCGGCGATCTGTTGCGCATCCGCCGCCAGTTTCTCTTGCCGCCACACCGCAGATACGGTGCGCGCGATGGCAATTAGGTTCGTGGGTGTGGCGAGCAACACTTTGCGCTCAAACGCCCATTCCCACAAGTTATGGTCATGCTCCAGCGCTGCGGACAGGAAATGCTCACCCGGAATGAACATCACGACATAATCCGCCGCGTCGCCGAACTGGCTCCAATAGGCTTTCGCACCCAATTGTTGCGCGTGGGTGCGGATCGCGGCACCGTGGGCCTTTAAATGCAGGGTGCGCGCCACATCGTCGGTCGCCTCGGTCGCATCAAGATAGGCGTTGAGCGCGCACTTGGCATCGATGATCAATTGCTTGCCACCAGGGAGCCGGACAATGACATCGGGCCGTAACTGCCGTCCTTCATCGCCTTCCACACTGACCTCGGTCTGGAAATCGGCGTGCTCGGAAAGCCCCGCCATTTCCAGCACATTGCGCAATTGCTGCTCGCCCCATCGCCCGCGTGCCTTGGGCGAGGAGCGCAGCACATTCACCAGCCGCGCCGTCTCGTCGCGCACTTGGCCCTGACCCGCTTTGACCTGTTCAACCGCCTCGCGCAGCCCGGCATAGCTGTCGATCCGGTCTTTCTCGACCGTTTTCAGCCCCTCCTCATACCGTTTCAGCGTGCCTTCAACAGGCGCGAGCAGTGCCTTCAACGCCTCACCCGAGACGGCCTCCGACTGCTTGAATCGCGCATCGGCGCGCTCCAGAAACTGTGTTTGCGCTTGCTCTAACAGCTGCGCACCGAGCGATGAGAATTGCGCGGCAAGCGCATCACGATTCGCGCGCAATTCCGCCAGTTGAGCGGCGTGGGCAGCGTCACGTGCGGTTTGTGCCGATTCGTGCCCTGCCAAAGCGAGTCGCGCCGAGTCGCGCGCGGCAACCATATCTGCTAAGTCTTTGACAGCATTGGCAAACCGCTCTTTGAAACTGTCCCGTTCGGCCTGCAACGCGCCAGATGCGCGGCTGCCCCATAAAACGCCAAAAATTACGCAAAACAGCGCAACAACGACAATTAAGATCACGGCAAAGGTCATCGACATGCGCTGGAACATACACAGAACTTAGCTGAACACAAAGCGAAAAGTTACGCCCTCGTTTCGGTTCCGCGAAAAATCGCTAAGCCGCGCGCTTCAGCTTCGCCAGCTTCTTAAGCAGCATATCGCGCTTGAGTTTGGAGAGGTGATCAACGAACAAAATCCCCTCCAGATGGTCCATTTCGTGCTGGAGGCAGGTGGCGAGCATGCCATCAATCTCCTCCTCGTGCGCCGCGCCACGCTCATCGAGCCAGCGCGCCGTCACCCGCAGCGGGCGCTCAACATCGGCATATTGCTCGGGCACGGAGAGGCAGCCCTCGTTGTAAAAACCTGTCTCCTCAGACGACGCAATAATCTCCGGATTGATGAACACGCGCGGGGTG
>JAYVZY010000337.1:0-5701 GCA_043782885.1 Sphingomonadales bacterium
GAAGGACTGAATTTCTTCAAACGTTCGTCAAGAAGGACAGTCCTTCGACAAGCTCAGGACGAACGGGAGCGTATTAAGCCTTCACCTTCGCCCAGGCCCAATCCAACCACGGGCCGAGCGCTTCGATATCGGCGGTGTTCACCGTCGCGCCACACCAAAACCGGAGCCCCGGTGGCGCATCACGATAGCCGGCAACGTCATAGGCGGCATCTTCCTTCTCAAGCGCTCCGGCGAAGGCCTTGATGAGCGCCTCATCCGCGCCATCCACCGTCAGGCAGACGGATGTGGTGGAGCGCGTCGCTTCATCCTGCGCCAGATGCCCGAGCCAAGGTCGCGCCTGCACCAGCGCATCAAGCGCCGCAGCATTGGCTTGCGAACGCGCGATCAGGGCGGGTAGCCCGCCAATCCGCTTCGCCCATTCGAGCGCGAAGATCACGTCCTCCACTGCGAGCATTGAAGGCGTGTTGATCGTTTCGCCCTTGAACACACCTTCCGTCAGCTTGCCCTTCGAGACAAGGCGGAACACCTTGGGCAGCGGCCATGCGGGGGTATATGTTTCCAGCCGCTCGGCTGCACGCGGGCCGAGGATGATGACGCCATGCGCGCCTTCTCCGCCCAGCACCTTCTGCCAAGAGAAAGTGGTGACATCGAGCTTATCCCAAGGGAGATCATACGCGAAAACGGCGGAGGTGGCATCGCAGAAGGTCAGCCCTTCGCGATCATCGGCGATCCAATCGCCATTCGGCACGCGCGCGCCGGATGTGGTGCCATTCCACGTAAAGCAAATGTCGGTGCTCATATCGAGTTTCGATAGGTCAGCAATCTCACCATAGGGCGCATTCACGATCACCGGATCGAGCTTGAGCTGCTTGACGGCATCCGTCACCCAGCCTTCGCCAAAGCTCTCCCACGCGACCATCGTGGTTTTGCGCGCGCCGAGCATCGTCCACATCGCCATTTCAAAGGCACCGGTGTCGGAACCCGGAACAATACCGATGCGGTGCGTATCGGGCACGCCGAGGACTTCGCGCGTCAGGTCAATCGCCAGTTGCAGGCGCGCCTTGCCAATCTTGGATCGGTGCGATCGCCCGAGCGAGTCAGTAGCGAGTTTTGAGGCTTCCCAGCCTGGAGGCTTGGCACAGGGGCCGGAGGAAAAAAAGGGGCGCGCAGGCTTATGCGCAGGCATAGGTATATCAGTCATTTTTAAGCGTCTCCTTGCAGAGAGCAGCGCGGCGTTGGGACCGCGTGGCCCGACCGCGCTTCTAGTGGCGTGGGATGAACTGTCAATCGCTTTTCCAGCAATCGTTAGGTTCATGTTAACCATAGTCCGTCAAAGTGCCGTCATGCGCCGCTTGCTTTCTTTAGTCCTCATCGCGACTCTCTCGGCCTGCGTTGGCCCACCCGAAAATCATCAAGTGCGCACGACTCAGAGCCCAATTTTGCACAGGCCACTACAACCCCCGAGCCTCTCAACAGCGCAATGCGAAGCAGCGCTGCATCATGCTGGAGCGCAATTCACTCCGCTCGACAACCAGTATTTCGGTGGGTCGTGTTCCGCTATCGGCGCACTGCAAATGAACCAAGTGGCGCCAGACGTTCCGATCACCAATACCAAGGCGCTCACCTGCCACGCCGCTCTTCCGCTCACGCGCTGGTTTGAAGGATCGGTGCAGGTTGCCGCCCAACGCTGGTTCGGCGCGCGGGTGGTGAGAGTGGAGAGCATGGGCACCTACGCGTGCCGCAATGTGGTTGGTAATGCGGCCTATAGTGGCAGACTCTCAGAACACGCCCACGCAAACGCCGTCGACATCGGCGGCTTCACGCTATCCGATGGCCGCCATATTACGGTGCTCCACGGTTGGCATGGTGCAGAGGATGAGCGCGACTTCCTGCATGACATTCATGACTCCGCATGCCAGAACTTCATCACCGTGCTCAGCCCTGACTATAATGCGGCGCACGCGAATCATTTGCATTTTGACATGGGCGGGTCACAATATTGTCGTTAAGGGGGCCGCATGAGTAAAAAATATCCCCCGCCTTCTCGTCGGAGTGGGCGCATTTTTCCCCGCGCACGGGAAGATGCCGCAGATGCCCAGCGCGATCTGAGCACGCCACAAACGCGCGACCCCGCCTACAGGTTGGCGTTTCAGGATATGGATTTTCTGCTGCGTGAGGATTTGCGCCCGGTGCGCTTTCAGCTGGAGCTGCTCAAGCCAGAATTGATGCTTGATGAGGCTGGCATTGCGTCAACTTTCGTGATGTACGGCTCTGCCCGGACGCCTTCACCAGAATTGGCACCGAAGACAAAGATGCCACTTCATGTCGATTATTACGAACAAGCGCGCGCGCTCGCCAAACTCGCGAGCGCAACGCCACTGAATGCCGAGGGCAAGCGCGAATTCGTCGTCTGCTCCGGCGGTGGGCCTGGGATCATGGAAGGAGCCAATCGTGGTGCTGCGGAGGCGGGAGCCGAAACCATTGGCCTCAACATCGTGCTCCCCTTTGAGCAAGCGCCGAACAAATATGTGACGCCGCATTTGAGCTTCAATTTCCACTATTTTGCGCTCCGGAAGATGCAGTTCCTGATCCGCGCACGCGCCGTTGCCGCCTTCCCAGGCGGATTTGGCACGATGGATGAGCTGTTCGAGCTGCTCACGTTGATGCAAACCGGCAAAACCAAGCGGCTGCCGGTGGTGCTGTTCGGCCAACGCTTCTGGAACCGCGTGATCAACTTTCACGCCCTCGTCGACGAGGGGGTCATCTCAGCGGAAGACTTGGAATTGTTTCAATTTGTCGAAACAGCTGAGGAGGCTTGGGCGGTTGTGCAGGCTTTTTACGGCTGATCCCCACTTTTCTGCATGACTAAAACGCCCCAATCACCATGATGGTTCTCCTGTGCCAGCTTAAGCCCCTGCGCCCGATATGCCGCCTCAACTGCCGCAGCCTGTGTCACCAGCAATCCCGACAAGATCAACGTGCCGCCCGGTGCAAGACTGCCCGCAACATCCGCCGCCAAATCAATGAGCGGTTGCGCGAGGATGTTGGCGACAATCAGATCATAGGGCGCGAGGGCGGCGAGTTCAGGCGAGGCCATTCCATCCGCCACCACGAGCCTCACCACCCCAACGCCATCGCCCAGCGGCACAGCATTCAGACGCGCATTCTCGGCGCTGACCTCGATCGAGATCGGATCGATGTCCGACGCAGTCACGCGCGCCGTTGGCCATAGTGCGAGCGCTGCGAACGCGAGCAACCCGGTGCCGGTGCCAAGATCGAGAAGGTTATGGAAGCGCTCATTCGCCAGTGCATCCAGCGCCCATAAGCACCCACTCGTGGTCGCGTGCTGACCCGTGCCGAACGCGAGACCAGCATCGATCACAAATTCGGTTTTGTCCGCCCTTGCGGGATAATGGGGGGTGCGCACATAAAAGCGCCCCGCCGTAATGGGCTCCAATCCTTGCTGGCTTAACGTGACCCAATCCTGATCTGCAAGCTGTTCGATACGCGGCCGAACGGCGGTAGAACTTGGAGCAAGCGCGTGCAACGTGGCGATCAAGACGGCTTCGGGCGCCGTTTCGACATACGCCACGAGCTCCCATTCTTCCGGCCTGTCTTCATCGGGCTCGCTCGCGAGCAGAACTGGCGGCATCTCCCAATCCGCGAACACGTCATGTGCTTCAACCGCCTCGGCCTCGGCCTTTGTACACGGCAGCGTAATCTTCCAACTCGTCATCTGCGCTTTCACCTCACAAATAATTCCACTAAGCAGTCTCTATGGCAATTCCGGGCTTACGTTCCCAACCTTTTTTTGATGACAAGAACCGCGCGTTCTGGACGTTGCAGTCGATGGGCTGGACGTTCTACCTCATGTTGCGCATGGCGAGTGCGGTCGGCAGTGACAGTGGCGTCTCCGCTTTGGTACTGTCGTTAGTATCGGCCGCAACCGGCTATTCGGTCACTTTGTTGCTTGGTTCCGTCTTTCGCAACTTGATCGGGCGTGCGCCGATCCTGACCTGGACGAGCTCGGTCATCGCCGCAATGATCGCCGTTGCCATCTACGCCAGTGTTGATGTCTGGGTGTATGGCCTGTTTGATCGTACCGGCGCGAGCTTTGTTGGCGCGACATTCCTTTCGGTGATCACGTATGACACGCTGCTGATCGGCGCCTGGTCGGCGCTCTATTACGGCATCAATTTTTATATCATCGTTGAGCAGCAAGCCGACGCGATGCTTCACCTTGAAAATCAGGCCTCTACCGCACAACTCGCAATGCTGCGCTATCAGCTCAACCCGCATTTTTTGTTCAACACGCTCAACTCGATCTCGACCTTGGTGTTGCTCAAACAAACCGAGCGGGCGAATGTGATGCTCTCGCGGCTCTCCTCCTTCCTCCGCTATACGCTTGCGAATGAACCCACTGCTCACGTCACGCTTGCCCAAGAGGTGGAGACGCTGAAGCTCTATCTGGAGATCGAGAAGATGCGGTTTGAGGAGCGATTGCGTCCGCGCTTCGATATTCAGCCGGAAGTTGCACAGGCGCAACTGCCCTCGCTGCTGCTGCAACCGCTGGTTGAGAATGCTATAAAATATGCAGTGACACCCTGCGAAGACGGTGCAGAAATTTCGGTGGAAGCGCGGCTCATCGGAGATCGAGTGCAGATCATCGTATCCGACAGTGGGCCAGGATTGAACGAGGGCAGTGTCCAGCACAGCATGTCTACGGGCGTCGGCTTGGCCAACAGTCGCGAGCGTTTAGCGCAAGCCTATGGGCCAGACCATCGCTTTGACACACGCACCTATCCGGAAGGCGGTTTTGGTGTCATAATCGATCTTCCCTTTCAGATAGAAAGCGAGCAGACTAACCCCTTATGACGATCCGCACGATTCTCGTTGATGACGAAAAGCTCGCGATTCAGGGAATGGAATTGCGGCTGGAAGCGCACGCCGATGTTGAGATTGTGGAGACCTGTCTGAATGGCCGCGAGGCAATCCGCGCGATCAAGACACATAAGCCTGATCTCGTCTTCCTCGATATTCAAATGCCCGGATTTGATGGGTTTTCTGTTGTGCAGGGGTTGATGGAGGTGGAGCCACCGCTGTTCGTTTTCGTCACCGCTTATGCCGACCATGCCGTGCGCGCCTTCGATGCGCAGGCGACCGACTATCTGATGAAGCCCGTTGATGAGTCGCGGCTCGCCGAAACACTCGATCGCGTGCGACTCAGACTTGCGGAAAAACGCGGTATGGAGGAGGCGGAACGGCTGAAGGACGTGCTCGCCGAACACGCGCCAGAGGTGCATGAGGAATATGGCGAAAGCGATGACGAGACTCTCTCCGCCAGCCGCTATGAAAAACTCATCAACATCAAAGATCAAGGCCAGATCTTCCGCGTGGAGGCTGACAGCATCGAACGGATCGACGCGGCGGGCGATTATATGTGCATCTACACCAACGGTGAAACGCTGATCCTACGCCAAACGATGAAAGACCTTGAAAAGCGCCTTGATCCCCGCCGCTTCCAGCGCGTCCACCGCTCCACCATCGTCAATCTGGAGCTTGTGCGACAAGTGAAGCCGCACACCAATGGCGAATGCTTCCTCGTGCTCGAGTCGGGCGCACAAGTGAAAGTGAGCCGCTCCTATCGGGACGTCGTGGCGCGGTTCGTGCATTAAGCGATAGGGGTGGGGGCTGATCCTTA
>JAYVZY010000338.1:0-1611 GCA_043782885.1 Sphingomonadales bacterium
GTCGCGCAAAGCTGTTTTCAATAACGCCGCACAAAGCTGGAATCATGAGTTCTTCTGGAAATCGATGAAGCCAGGCGGGGGAGGTGCGCCTGAAGGACCAATCATGGAGCAGATCGGACGCGATATTGGTGGCGCCGCAGCCTTTCATGAGGCATTCAACAAAGCTGCCGCCGCGCATTTCGGTTCGGGTTGGATATGGTTGACACTGTCACACGGTAAAATCGAAGTTGTGACCACACATGATGCCGACCTGCCGCCCGTGCACTGGCGGACTGTGCTGTTGTGCTGCGATTTATGGGAGCACGCCTATTATCTCGATTATAACAATCGCCGCGCCGCATTTGTTGAAACCTTCCTCGATCATCTGCTGAATTGGGATTTCGCCAACGCCAATCTGGCAGCGGCGAAGGAGGCTGTGGCATGAAGGCACTCTTTGCATCTTTGCTTGGCATGGTTGCCGTACTCGGGCTTGTCAAAGTGTTTCAGCGCCGCGCCGTGAGCGGATCAACCAACCACAAAAGGAAATCATGATGACGAATTTAGCGAAGCGGGTCATTCTGGCCGTATCAATTGGCCTCATGACTCTTGGCGTTTCGGGATGCAGCGGTACGCACGATGACGCCAATAATGCGGCGGCAGCCTTTGGGAATGCCACCGACAATATGAGCAACGCGACTGACAATCTGTCCGACAGTCTTAGCAACAGCGCAAATGCGGCTGACAGCCGCATGGACAATGTTGTTGCCAATGCTCAGGATGCAATGAACAAAACTGGGTCAGCGATCAGCAACAAAACACAAGCTGCTGAGGATGAGGTTGAAAATCGTGCTGATGCTGTGGTGAAGGCCGCAAAGGGCAAATAGCGCAATTCCGGCAAGGAACATTTTCGGTTCCTACGCATTATACTCTCATCCACATATAAGGAACATGACATGCGTATGTTATTTTTGGGCACACTTGCCGTGACTGCATTCTTGACCGGTTGTGTAAGCAGCGACTCTGGCCGACCAGAATATGGCTTTAGACAATATGATTATGATCGGCCTGATCCCGCTTATGGTGGGTATGACGCTTCGCGCTATCATCGCGATGACCCCCAATATCAAGAACGCAGCATGTCAGAGAATGAGCAACTCTATCGTGGCAATGACGGGCGCTATTATTGCCGACGCCATGATGGAACAACGGGCTTGATCGTTGGCGCGCTCGCAGGCGGCATCCTTGGCGATATCATCGCGCCAGGCGGCTCAAAGCGTCTCGGCACAATCATAGGTGCTGGCGGTGGTGCAATCGCTGGCAACGCCATCGATAAAGGCAGCGCGCGCTGTCGATAATGTTTGGGGTATTCCTCCGATATCCACCACAAAATGATGTGTGTCGTAATTCTCTGTGATAGGAACCAAGTCTGATCTGGGTGGTTAGTGCCATCAGTTCGTAAATACGGGGAATGACATGGCCGCATACCACCCAGACGATTCCGCGCAGATCGACCAACCAGAGAGCCCAAAGCTGCTCCAGATTATGGGGCCGGGTCTGATTACGGGGGCATCGGATGATGACCCGAGTGGGATCGCGACCTATTCGCAGGCGGGTGCGCAATTTGGCTATGAT
>JAYVZY010000339.1:0-1538 GCA_043782885.1 Sphingomonadales bacterium
GATAGCGTGGGGCAGGCACCGTGATGCGTCTCTAGCGCGTTCTTGAGGCGGTTTATTACCATATGGGATAAAAATGGCCGCGCCGCATCGTGAATGAGCACATTATCTGTACCCCCTGCCAAGGCGATCGCCTCCAAGCCAGCGCGCACCGAATCAACCCGCTCCGCACCGCCGATGACGGTTTTGACTGCGCGCTCGCCCAGCGCCGCCGTAAGCAATGATTCCTGCCCTTGGCCAACCACAACATAAACCACGTCAATATCAGGATGCGACCCAAAGGTGTCAACGCTCCACGCCACCAGCGCCTTCCCACCAAGCGGGGCAAACTGCTTCGGCACGCCTCCCTCTGCGCGCAGGCCTTTCCCAGCGGCGACGATAAGGGCAGTGGTACGGGAGCTTGGCATCATAGAGGGGCCTTAACGGCTTTCAGGCCAACGCGCTATGGGAGGCGGGTTCGCTCTGCGCCCTCAAGCCTTTTCAAGCGTGCATTGCAGCGGATGCTGATGCTCGCGGGCGAAGTCCATGACTTGCGTCACTTTGGTTTCAGCAACCTCATAGCTAAAGACGCCGCATACGCCGACGCCCCTTTGGTGGACATGGAGCATCACCCGCGTCGCTTCCTCCATGTTCATCCGGAAGAAGTTTTGTAGCACATGCACCACGAATTCCATCGGCGTATAATCATCGTTGAGCATCAGTACCCGATACAACGATGGCTTCTTGGTTTTGGCGCGCGTTTTGGTCGCGATGCCTAAACCTGTGTCGTCGTCGTTGGTTGATTTGCGGTTGGCCATCGTGGTGATCATGGGTGGCTGATTATCGCAAATGGGGGGGACAGGGCAAGGGGCGATTGCGCCTCAGGCCACATCCGTTATCCCGAGCTCGATGAGCTTGCGGTAGAGTGTTGAGCGACCAATACCCAGCCGCCGCGCCACTTCAGCCATCCGCCCGCCATAGTGGCCAATCGCGAGCCGGATCACATCGGCTTCAATCACCTCAAGTGCGCGCATATGGCCATCGGTGCCAAATAAAGTGATCCCACCGGCGAGCCCGCCCGCATGACTCGTTGGTGCCGCAGTGTTGTGAAGATGCCGTACAATGTTCGGAAAATCGGCCGCCGTAAGCGCATCGCCCTCACATGCAATCGCCGCGCGCAGCAGCGTGCCTTGCAGCTGTCGGATGTTACCTGGCCAGACATAGGCGCTTAACACCTCCATTGCCGCATCGGTGACACCAAGACCGCGCACCATTGGCAAGCTGCAGATGCGGGCGAGAAGGTGACGGACAAGCGGCGGAATATCAGCACGTCGCTCCCGCAGTGGTGGAAGCTCCACATGCACTGCACTCAGTTTGTAGAACAAATCTTCGCGGAAAAGCTCGGCTTCAACCAGCGCCTCAAGCGTGCCGTTGGTCGCTGCGATCACCCGCACATCAATCATATCAGCGCGATTTGTGCCGAGCGGCCGAACCTCCTGACGCTCAACAAGCCGAAATAACCCAGCCTGTGCGCTCAGCGGAAGAAGCTCGATATTGTCGAT
>JAYVZY010000340.1:0-2674 GCA_043782885.1 Sphingomonadales bacterium
ACCTTGCGCTACCACCACGGTGATTTACGCGCGGCGCTTGTTGCGGCTGGATTAGATTTGCTCAAAAATAGGGCGGCTGACGCGCTTTCGCTGCGGGAAGTTGCCCGCGTGGTTGGGGTTAGCGCGACCGCTGTTTACCGCCATTTCCCCGACAAGAAAGCCCTTCTCTACGCTTTGTGTAGCGAAGGCGCAGAGGCGCTTGGGCGGGCGCAGGCCGATGCTATGCGAGTGGCGGCTGGCGGCGTCGCCGGATTCGATGCCACGGGCCGCGCCTATGTTCGTTTCGCGCTCGCACATCCGGCGCTTTATCGGTTGATGATGTCGGTGCATCCGTCGAGAGAAATGAGTGGTGAGGGCACGGCAATCAGCGGAGCGATGCGCCTGTTGTTGGACAATGTGGCCGAACTCCTCCCGCCGGAATCGACCGAGCGTGAGCGGCGGTTGGCCGCCATTCACGCATGGAGCCTTGTGCACGGCATGGCGATGCTGATGCTCGATGGACAAATACCTGCTGACGATGCGACAATAGAGTCGATTTGCGGCTCCGCGCTTGTGTAACGTCTTCAAGGCTGAGCCCTCAGGAGGTTTGGTTCGTGAATTGACGATGCTCAAGAAATACAACGACTCGCCGACTCCCCTGCATTAACGAGAAATTAACCTTTTGCGTTCAGAGATTATTTGGTTAATGAAATTCCTTGACGGGTCGAAAAAGTCGTCGGGACAGTTTGGTGCTAATGGAAGGGGTAACCCATGCGCGTGTTGTTGATTGAAGACGAGCCCTCGACGGCGAAAGCCATTGAGTTGATGCTGTCGACCGAAGGCTTTAATGTATATACGACAGATCTTGGCGAAGAGGGGCTCGATCTGGGTAAGCTCTACGATTACGACATCATCTGCCTAGATCTGAACCTGCCTGATATGCACGGCTATGATGTCCTCAAGAAGCTGCGCGTTGCCCGCGTTACGACGCCGGTGTTGATCCTGTCCGGCGTGGGTGAGCTGGACTCGAAAGTCCGCTCGTTCGGTTTCGGGGCCGATGATTATGTGACCAAGCCGTTCCACCGTGAAGAGCTGGTCGCCCGTATTCAGGCGGTGGTACGCCGTTCCAAGGGCCATTCGCAGTCGGTCATTCGCACCGGCAAGCTCTCCGTGAACCTTGATGCCAAGACGGTTGAAGTCGACGGTAGCCGCGTGCATCTCACCGGCAAGGAATATGCGATGATCGAGCTTCTTTCGCTGCGCAAAGGCACGACGCTGACCAAGGAAATGTTCCTTAATCATTTGTATGGCGGCATGGATGAGCCCGAGCTTAAAATTATCGATGTGTTCATCTGCAAACTTCGCAAGAAGCTCGCGCTGGCGTGCGGTGGCGAAAATTACATCGAAACCGTTTGGGGTCGCGGCTATGTTCTGCGCGACGCCAATACCGAGGAAGAAAGTCTCCCCAAAGTCGCTTAACCCGAGCACTCAATCTTGATTAAATTCTAGCGGCGCTTCATAGGGCTGGTCAAACTCTGACCAAGGATAGCCTCATGAAGCGCCGCATTTTTATTACCCTCAAAAATGGTGTGCTTGATCCGCAAGGCAAGGCCGTGCATCATGCGCTGAGTGGCTTGGGCTTTGGCAGCGTGAATGATGTCCGGATCGGCAAGCTGATTGAGCTTGACGTCGCTGCTGACACGACCGAGGCAGACCTTGAAGCAATGTGCAAGCAACTGCTCGCGAATACAGTGATCGAGAACTACCGGATTGAGGTGGCTTGACCATGAAGAGCGCCGTCATCGTTTTTCCGGGATCGAATTGTGATCGTGACCTCGCTGTCGCCCTGCGTGATATATCCGGGCAGGCCCCGACAATGGTCTGGCACCGCGAAACGACACTTCCCGAAGGGACCGATCTGATCGCGGTCCCGGGCGGCTTTTCCTATGGCGATTATCTGCGCTCAGGCGCGATGGCCGCACGCTCGCCAGTGATGCAAGCCGTGGTGAAGGCGGCGGCGAAGGGTGTTAAAGTGCTCGGTGTGTGCAACGGCTTTCAGGTGCTGACAGAGGCTGGGTTGCTTCCTGGGGCTCTGATGCGCAATGCGGGCATTCATTTCGTGTGTCGCGCTGTTCCCCTCACAGTGGAGAATAACCAGAACATTTTTGCATCGAAATATGCCGTCGGCGAGCGAATCACGATTTCGGTGGCGCATCATGATGGCAACTACGCTGCGGACGAGGCAACACTTGATCGGCTGGAGGGTGAAGGCCGCGTTGTGTTCCGCTATGCCGAGCCCGTAAACGGCTCAGCACGGAACATTGCCGGTATCATCAACGACGCAGGCAATGTCATTGGCATGATGCCGCACCCCGAACGGATGGCCGATTTGGGTGCGGGTGTTGACGATGGACGACGGCTTTTTGAAGGTTTGTTGGCGGCCTGATCAGGTTGCCGCCCCAACCTCGCTCCGCCCCGTGCGCTCCAACTTCCCCCACCCAACGGATGGCCCGGTTAGGGCCGCGTTGACTGCGCGGAGCACGACTGAATACATCAATTGCCGATAGACGAAACGCTGCGCAATGAGCAGGAACATCGGATAGCGTTGCCGACGTGGCTCCAATCGGTATGCGATCCAACCTGAGAGCGCATCAATGCTCGTGAAGGCCAACCAGAAGGCCCCCATCACCAACAC
>JAYVZY010000341.1:0-2996 GCA_043782885.1 Sphingomonadales bacterium
CACGGCCAATCGCTTGCAGCGCGAAAAAACTGACAACGACGCCGTTCACATTGGGCAACAGCACGCCGATGGCCTCGCCGGGCTGTGATACCGTTTTGAATGGCCGCGCCAGCGCAAAGGCTGACGTGATCAGCTTGTCATAGCTCAGCGGCACGCGCTTCACATCTTCCACCACCAACGCCTTACCGCCATGCACCTCGCGCGCATCGATCAGTGCTGAAAAAAGGCTGCGGTTGATGTCGGATGTTTTGAAAATCATCTCGCTCATCGTGTCATAGAGTTTGGCGCCAGTGACAGCGCGGCGCTCGCGGGCAGACATTTCGCCTTCCACCACGAAGCGCTGCGGCGGCAGGATCGTCAGCTTGATTTTGGGGAACCAGCGCAGCCGCACCTTGCCGCGCAGGTAGGAGAAGGTTGAGTATTGCGCACCATCGATCCGCACGGGGATCAGCGGCGCATCGGCCTTGTCTGCCACCATGCCGGGGCCATCAAACACCTTCATCAGCGCACCGGTGACGGTAATCCGCCCCTCGGGGAAAATCACCAATGTGCGGCCTTCTTTCACAGCCTTCACCATGCGTTTGGTGGACATCGGATTGGTCGGATCAACAGGGAAAGCGTTGAACAGCTTGAGCGCAGGCTGCATCCACCACTTGTTGCAAATGGCGGTGTGCACCGCGAAAGTCGGCTTGCCGGGGAGGAAACTTGCCAGCAACAGCCCATCCAAAAACGAAACATGGTTGACGACCACCACCGCACGCTCGCCGGGCTTTGGCATGTTCTCAGCCCCCACCAATTCGACGCTATACAGCATTTGCAGCAAGCGGCGGAACAGCGACTTGATGACCGTCTCGGGCAGCAAATAGCAAGCCATTAGCGCCACAAAAAGTGTCGCAAAGCCGAGCGTACCGATGATGCCCGGCACCTCAACCCCATCATGAATCAGCCACGTCATCACGCCGATCAGCACGACGCTCAATAGAGCATTCATGATGTTATTGGCGGCAATCGTCTGCGAGCGCACTTCCGGTGCGCTGTGCGTTTGCAGGATGGCATAGAGCGGGACAATGAACAATCCGCCGCTGAACGCGAGGCCCGCCAGCGCAATCATGATGTGCCACGCGCCAGGGCTAGCGATGAATTGCCTGATATGCGCGCTTTCCACCACTACATCATAATTGCGCGTCGCAATCCAGAGATTGATCAGGAAAAACGCCATGCCGAGCGCCGCCCCCGGCACGGTGCGCGCCGAAACCTCGCCCTTCAGTATTTTGCTCACTACGACCGATCCCAAAGCGATGCTGATTGAGAAGACCAGCAACAGCAAAGTCGCCACATCCTGTTGCGCATCCAGCACCGTTTGCACCATCGGTGCGAATTCTGTGACAACCACGGCGGCCACCGCAAAAAACCAACTGATCCCCAAAATGCTTAACCAAACGCCACGACCCTGCTGCGCCACTTTGAGCACATGCCAGGCGCCTTTGAAAACGTTCAGCTCAACCTTGAGTCCCGGCGCGCTCGCAGGAGCAGCGGGGATCATCAGGCTGGCCAGAAAGCCGATCATAGCCAACCCTGTCGCGATGCAACCCGCCTGCCACGGTGCCACAATCCCCGCCAGCACTTGCCCACCAAGAATGGCGAGGAAGGTGCCTGCCTCAATCACGCCGGTGCCCCCCATCAGTTCATCTTCCGCCAGATGTTGCGGTAGAATGGCGTATTTCACGGGGCCGAAGATGGTCGAATGCACTCCCATCAGGAAGAGCGCGGTGAGCAGCAGCGGGATCGATTGGAACCAAAAGCCCGCCAGCCCAAGCGCCATAAAGCCAATCTCCGCCGCTTTGATCCAGCGCATAAGCCGAGCTTTGTCCATCGCATCGGCCAACTGCCCCGCGAGCGCAGACAGCAGCAAATAGGGCAGAATGAACAGCGCCGTCGCCAGCATTTCAAGCTGCGTCCCCTGCGCCGGATTGTCCTTATACAGCGTGAAGCTTGCGAGCATGAACATGCCGAATTTCAGCATATTGTCATTAAACGCGCCAAGAAACTGCACGACAAACAGTGGCCCGAAGCGGCGTTTGGCGAGCAAGCTAAGATTTGGTGACGACATGGAGACTCCTAATTATGCACGCGCTGATTTCAATTCACGAAGAAAGCCATGCAACACTTCGGTTGATAATCCATGAAGCATAAGCCGAAAACCTGCGCCTAGGGGAGAAAAAGAAATAAGCGGGTGACGATTATTGACCATCGCCAGATGTTTTTCTTCGCCGGTGAGACGCGCGGCGTACAGACCAATGGTTTCATCAAGCTGAAGTGAGTTTGACGCCCGCGAAAAATCGCGCTCACTCAATAACAAGGCGTAAGCAGGGGTGTAGAGTTCGATGGCAGTCTGCAAATCGATCACGTTAAAGCGGCCGTTGGGGAGATCATCAAAGACGATATCGTCGCTGATTGCCGAGAAGTCGAGTGCATCGATGTTGGTCATCACCGTGCAACGCCGCTCCATTTCCTGATTGAGCTGGATGATGAAATTATACACATTCAGATCGTGTTTCTGGAACAAATTGTCGCGCACGTCATCGACGTTGCACGGTGCCATTGGCTCCAGTGCGGGCTGAAATCCAGGCGTCGCATTGTCGGCGATGAAGCGCAGCACTTGCCCGCCAAGATGAAAGTGGCGCAAGATCATCATATTGGCCTCGGGCGTCAGAAAATGCTTCATCCCAAAAGCGATGGCACGATGCAGCAGCTTTGGCGCATGTGGCCAGCGCGGGCTGACGAAATGTACCAGACGCGCCACTACGATCATCGAACGCGCTATCGGCAGCACAAACGGGAGCAGATATTTGCGGCTTTTGGACGATTGATCACGAATTAGCGCGGCTTTGGCGGCTCCAGCAAAAGGCAGGGAGCGATCAAGCAACAGCGCCAAACCCGGATCTGGGTCGCGACGATCATATCCGGGTGGGAAGTCAGACATTGTCCATTTCCTC
>JAYVZY010000342.1:0-1801 GCA_043782885.1 Sphingomonadales bacterium
GCCTATGCCGGAGCGGGTTTCGCTGCATCGGTAGATGATGAAGCCGCACCTCAAGCGCAGATCAACATCGCGACGACTGATTTTTCTTCGGCTGCCGCAGTAAAGAAACTGCAAAGTGCAGTGCGCACCTCGGCACGGCATATGTGCTTTGAAGATACGAACCGGCTGCCAAACCAGGATGAAAGCGCCTGCTACAACGCGGCGATCCAGAGCGGGCTGGCGCAAATTGATGAGCGTACGAATGGTAAGCTTTCCAGCCAAAGCATAACAACAGTGGCAGAACAATCGCTGCAATCGAGCGTGCGCACCAGCCACTAACTGAGACCCGTGCGACCCCGGGTGGGGCTCTGTCAACTTGGGCGTTGGCAGAGCCCCTTATCCGTTGCAATCAACACACATCAGGCTATCAACGAGGACGATGGATCGCGACATGCCTCTATTCACCGTTTCCGATCGGCCGACATTGCCGGCGATCATAACCGCCGCGCGGGCGGGAAGCCTTCGCCATGCCCAAACGATGTTCAAGGCTGGCGGGTTTGACGCATGCGTGGACGATCCGTCCGTGCTCGCCGTTAAAGGCCGGCTGATCAAGGATGAGGCGCTCCGCGCACCGCCCGCTGATCACGCAACGCTTTTCGCGCTGGCAGCTGACGCTTATGGTGCCGCGTGCGCACTGTCGCCGCAACCTTACACCATGATTAATCAAGCGAGCTTATCCTTACTGGCAGGACGGCGCGGAGTGGCCGTTCATCTGGCGACGCAGCTGCTGAGCTGGCTCGCGACTGACGGGAGCATCGCCGAGACGCCATACTATCTGGCGGCAACGCGCGCGGAAGCGCATTTACTGTGTGGTGATGTTGCAGCAGCAGATCGTGCGCTGACCGAGGCGATCACGCACGATCCCGATGGATGGACGGATCATGCGTCTACGCTGCGCCAACTCGGCTTGATTGCGCGTGCGCTTGGTATCGATCCTGCGTGGCTTGATTGCCATCGTCCGCCGCGCTCGCTCAACTTTGCCGGTCATCTGGGCGTTGGAATGAACGATGCCGCCGTGTTGCGCGATCAGGTATCCACCTTTTTGACGGAAATGAATATCGGGTTCGGCTACGGAGCGCTTGCAGCGGGCGCAGACATTGTTATCGCTGAGGCGTTGTTGGCACATGGCGCAGAACTTCATGTCATGTTGCCGACTCAAGTGGATGATTTTGTGCGACAATCGGTGATGCCGTTCGCGCCCGTTTGGCTACAGCGGTTTGAGCACTGCCTCGCACATGCCACGAACGTTCAATGTGTGACGTCAATGTCCGGCAGCTATGAGCCGTTGGCGACCAAGCTCGCTGCAGATGTCGCTATGGGGGCATCGGTGCTCAATGCGCGCGCGCTGGAAAGCAGCGCCGCTCAGCTTTTGGTGATTGATGATGGCCCTGGGCCATTCGGTACTGGGCTCGGCACTGCGTATCTTGGAGAGCGCTGGATTAATGGTGGCGCGCAGCAGTGCATCAGGGTGCCGCGTTCTGAAGGTGTTGTCGCGTCCGGACTTAAAATCGAGCGCGAAGGCCGGAAGGATTTGCGCCTCGCGGCGATACTGATGATTTCATTTGATGGCCTGGATGCGCTTGATGAAGGGGCCTTTGCCGCCGCCATCGGCTCAGTTCTCGAGCCGTTCAGGGCTGCCGCCGCCGCTATTGTCCCGCAGCCTGATTTGACGCTGCCAACTGGCAATGCGCGCATCGCTGCCTTTGCTGATCCCGACGCAGCCTGGGCCTTCGCTCGTGCCGTTCTGGCGCTGCCGCCGACA
>JAYVZY010000343.1:0-2596 GCA_043782885.1 Sphingomonadales bacterium
GCGCTCGTTGGCATTGGTAACTCCCGCTGAGTCACACAACCAGCGTTCCGCCGCCGCAACGCGCTCAGCAGGCGCAACATCGGGCAGCCGCTCGAACAAAGCGTGCAATAATCGACCGCGCTGCGCCGCTGCGAGCAATTCAGCTGATGGCGGCGGGTCGGTGCTCGTGTCATCGGTCAAGGCTGATGGGGCAAGCGGCCTCGGCGGGCGCGCTTCAATGGGCGCTGGAGTATCAAGCCAGTCCGGGCGCTCCACCGGGCGCACTGGCGCTGGAGCGAGCGCCTTGGCTGTGCTGGCTTTCGCCTCTTCGCCAAACATAACAACGCCATCGTCATCTGCGGCAGCACCCAGTGTCGCCAACGCGCGCCCCACCACAGCGTGCCAGCTCAGTTCTGACAGCTTTTGGTTTTTACCCAGCGCACCAGCGATGATCAGCCGTTCTTCCGCGCGTGTGAGAGCAACGTAGAGCAAGCGATAGTGCTCTTCCAGATCAAGACGGGCCGCTGCCTCAGCCGCCGCGCCGATTGTGCCGAGCCGATCTGCCTTCGCCGGACGCGGAATGGGGACATCGGCGGCATCGAGCATCCAATTGAGTTGCCGATCCTGCTTTTTTTCAGGGTCACCCGCCGCATCTGCGAGAATAACAACGGGCGCCTGCAGGCCTTTTGCGCCATGCACCGTGAGCACGCGCACAGCATCGGATTTAGCGTCGGCATCGCGCTTGATATCAATATCACCAAGCTCGAACCAATTGAGAAAACCCTGCAACGACGACCCTTCTAGTTGCTTAAACGCCAGAGCGGCATTCATAAGTTCATCCAGCGGGTCTCGCGCCTCTTCACCAAAACGCTCGATCAGCTTGAAGCGGCCTTTGATTGGGCCAGAGAGCAAGTTCTCGATGAAGCGGGCGGGCGCGTGCCGATCTCCCATACTGAGAATGTGATAGAGCGATGCCAGACGATCCTCAGCCTCCGTTGCCCGCAGATAAGGCCAAAGATTGCGCTTCTCGCGCGCAATCGCGACACGCTGCACATCCTCCTGCGACCAACCAAACAAGGGCGACACCAGCAGGCAGGCCAGATTGAGATCATCCAGCGGCTGGAGCGCGAAGCGTATCGCCGCCATGACGTCACGCACCACCAGAGGGGCGGTCAGTCGCAACCTGTCAATACCTGCAACCGGCACCTTGGCCTCATGTAACCGCGCCACGATGAGCTGCGCGAGCGCCCCTCGACTGCGAAGCAGGATCATGATGTCCTTGGGTTGCAAACGCCGTGACGTGGGCGGTTTGGCGGTGCGATCCTCAATCCACACCCCATCCGTCAGCATGTCACTCACCTGCCGCGCGATGGAGCGCGCGAGACTGTGGGTCGCGGGAGTAATCCAACTTTCTTCCTTGGTCGTGTTCCCCGTATCATCCTCGTCGCCAATCATCGGCGGGAGCAGCGTCACATGCCCCGCAGAGCCGAGCGCGGCGCGGTGGAGCGTCTCGCGCGCATCCAGCCCCATCGCCTCCGGCCCCAGTTCGCCAATGACGGCATCGACCAACGCCAGAATCGGCGGCGACGCGCGGTAGGATTGCTGGAGATTGAGATCAAGCAACGTGCGCTCTACACCGCGCGCCAGAATGTCGAACCACTGCCGTGCAGTCGCCATCGCGCGCGGATCAGCACCTTGAAAGCCGAAAATGGCTTGCTTGGTATCGCCAACCGTGAAGATCGTGCGGCGCGCGCCAGATTTTGCGCCCTCGCCGGCATAAAATTCTTCTGCCAATGCCTTGATGATCTCCCATTGACCATTATTCGTATCCTGGGCTTCATCAATGAGGACATGATCGGTCGATTGATCGAGTTTATACCGAATCCAAGCGCCGATTCCCGGTTCGCGCAGCAGGCGGACGGTGATGTGAATGAGATCGTCAAAATCAACGCCACCCGCTTTACGCTTCGCCTCTGCAAATGCGGCCGCATAATGCTGTCCCAAAATAAGGGCATTGCTGACTTGGGTGGCAAGCGCATCTAGGCGGCGCAATTCGATCAGCGCATTGAAATGAACGAAGGCCCGGGCGGTGATTTCAGCGTATTCCGGATGCGCCTGTTCCAGCTTCTTTTCGATGCTCCGCCGCTCTCCATCTTGCTTCGTCCATATTTGTACGAGCAAATCCAGCGAGTCAGCTCGTTTGAGCGGATCAACACGCAACCAGTCCGCGACGATGTCCGCGCGTTTCAAGCCCGTCGCGGTGCCCCAGTTGACATTGGCATGTACAATTTGATCAAGATCAGCGCGATCAAACCCGCCGTCACTGCAGCGCGCGTGAATGAAGGGCAATACGTCTGCCAACGGCAGGCCCAGCTCCAAGCGCACCTTTGCGTCAATGCCAGAGCCCAGTGCCGCCAATGCCCGATGAGCGCGCGCACAAGCGCTTAAATAGGCGCGCGCGCCATCTTCGCCTTTTAGGAGCGCGAGCGTCTGTAAGTGGTTGATCAGCGCGGAGTCGCCGTTTGTCAGCGCGTCGCTCACCATATCGCCCAGCACTATCTGCGCCAGGTGCGTGCTCTCGCGCTCTTCCATCGGGCGGAAGCCTGGCGAAAGGCCC
>JAYVZY010000344.1:0-2232 GCA_043782885.1 Sphingomonadales bacterium
CATAATCGGTGAGTTTGATGTCCGCGCCCGCAGCTTTGCCCGCGCTCGCGACGACATCGGCAATCTTCGTCTTGCCATCCATCACGAAGATTTGATTGAGCAGCGCATTTTCCTTGGCAAATTTCGCAATAGCGCCATCGATCATCTTCGCATGGAACTCCGCAGGTTTGCCTGACTCAGCGGCCTTTTCTGCAGCAATCGCGCGCTCACGCTCAATCATGTCCGCAGGGATACCGCTTTCATCAAGTGCGAGCGGAAAAGCAGCGGCGACGTGCATCGCAAGCTGCTTACCGAGCGCCTCAAGTGCTTCCGTTGGCGCTGAACTCTCCAGCGCCACTAGTACGCCGATTTTGCCGAGATTCGGGGCTGCCGCGTTGTGGACATAAGACACCACAGCGCCCTGCCCTACGGTCAGCTGGCGCGCGCGCCGCAGCGTCTGGTTTTCACCAATGGTTGCGATGTTGCTGGTGAGCTTTTCTGCAACTGTGCCGCCACCCGGATACTGGGCTGCCATGAGGGCCTCAACATCATCACCGTTTTCGAGCGCAATTGCTGTTACGGTCGAGACGAAGCTCTGAAATTGGTCGTTTTTCGCGACGAAATCAGTTTCGGAGTTGACCTCAACTGCCGCGCCATATGTGCCATTGGTTGCAACACCAACCAGACCCTCCGCCGCAGTACGGCTCGATTTTTTGGATGCAGTTGCCAGTCCCTTGGCACGCAACCAATCCACCGCAGCGTTCATATCGCCAGCAGTTTCGGTCAACGCCTTTTTGCAATCCATCATGCCCGCGCCCGAGCTTTCGCGGAGCGCCTTTACGGCGGCGGCGGTAATATCTGCCATATTTAGTCCTTCAAATATAAAGCGTCACTCCGGCGCAGGCCGGAGTCTCACGATCACGAGAGCTTCCCGCCTTTGCGGGAATGACGATTGTTTGTTACGCTTCGGTTGCAACTGCTTCCACTTCGGGCGCGGCATCCGCGACCGGAGCCGCTTCTTCGGCGACAACGGCTACAACTTCAGGCTCTGCTACCTTGGCAGGTTTTGGCGCTTTTGCCTTGGGTGCAGGAGCAGCTTCTTCAACGACAGCCACTGGCGTCGCCTCAATGACGGCAACAGGTGCAACCTCTGCAACAACAGCCGCCTCAACGGGAGGCTCAACCATCGCACCAAGATCAACGCCACGCTTGGCGGCGCCTTCGTTACCACCGCGCGTCGCGGCCTGCGCCACGGCTTCACAATACAAGCGGATTGCGCGGCTTGCATCATCATTGCCGGGAACCGGAAAGGCGATGCCATCAGGCGAGACGTTCGAATCGAGGATCGCGATCACCGGAATACCGAGCACATTCGCTTCCTTGATCGCCAGCTCTTCCTTGTTCGCGTCGATCACGAACATGATGTCGGGAATGCCGCCCATATCGCGAATGCCGCCCAATGAAAGCTGGAACTTATCGCGCTCACGCGTCAGTTGCAGCACTTCTTTCTTGGTCAGCCCGGCGGTATCACCGGCAAGCTGCTCTTCCATCGCCTTGAATTTCTTGATTGAATTGGAAATCGTCTTCCAGTTCGTCAGCATGCCGCCCAACCAACGGTGATTGACATAATGCTGGCCGGAAGCGCGCGCAGCATCGGCAATCGCATCTTGTGCCTGACGCTTGGTGCCGACAAACAGCACTTTTCCACCGCGTGCAGCCGTCTGGTTCACGAAATCGAGCGCACGGGCGAATAACGGCACCGATTGCGAGAGATCGAGAATGTGAACGCCATTGCGCTCGCCAAAAATATACGGTTTCATTTTGGGATTCCACCGATGTGTTTGGTGGCCAAAGTGCGCGCCAGCTTCCAAAAGCTCGCGCATAGAGACGACAGGTGCCGCCATAGGATAGATCCTTTCCGGTTAGTCCACTGGGCAGCGAGAATAGCCGAATTTTCCCGAGGGAAAGAAACGCTACACCGGTTTATGTGCCACCCATGCGGGATTGAAGCTGCGCCCTTAGCGAGACGTGTCACGAAAGGCAAGGGGGTTGTAGGGGGTAAAATAGCCCTTGAGACTGAGACGCATAACTGAGAGATGAGTGACATCGGAGAGCTCGGAGCGGCCTCAGCTTGCGTTTATTGATGGGATATGCGGACGGACACGATGGAGATCATACAGGCTTGGCAGGCGCATCTTATCCGCGACAGGCGGCGCTCCGCGCATACCGTGCGGGCTTATGTCGCTACCGCAC
>JAYVZY010000345.1:0-1566 GCA_043782885.1 Sphingomonadales bacterium
TCATTTATTTGCCTTTGGCCGGATGCTCTTGCTTTGGCACAAGGTGCGATTCGACAAACCATAGCTGCTGATCAACGCCGCGCGAAATCTCGGTGAAGAGATCAGCGGTTGTTGGGTCTTCAATCGCAGTTGATTTCTCAATCGCCTCGCGGATTGATTCGCCAAAAGCGGCCAGCGCGCCAGAGACGGCGAACAAATGTTGCAACTCATCAGCTATCCCAAGCGGATAGGCAATCAAGAACGAATGCTTCACGGCAACCTGAATGGTGCCATTCGCCGTGCCACCAAGGCCGCCAGCACGCTCGGCGATCAGGTCTGAATAAGCCTCAACCGCCGTTGAAACGCGATCAAATAACTCATGAATGGCGATAAAGCCTGGGCCGCGCACATTCCAATGCGCTTGTTTCATTTGCGCATGAAGATCAATCGCCGCCGCAAGATGCAGATTGAGCAGCTCAACGGATTGGATACGAATGGATTCAGGCAGGGTGTTATGTGTCTTTTGCATGAGGAGTCTCCGGTTGCAGTGAATGACTGGAAAACCGCGCAGCACGGCAAAGGTTCCGTTACTATATTTGACATCTACACATAAAGCGCCGCTACTGCGTTTGTCCTCATCAAGTCGCGGCAAAGTGCTCCGATGTGTCTGGTCGAGCTTTGCAGTGCAAGGTGCGTTTCCGAAGGACAGACCCTTATGCCAAAGCGAAAGCAGCTCCCGACTTTTCCCATTGTCGGGATCGGTGCCTCTGCGGGCGGGCTGGAGGCGTGCGCGAGACTGCTAGATGCCCTGCCTGCTGACAGTGGTATGGCGTTCATTCTCGTTCAGCACCTTGATCCGAGCCACGAGAGCCTGATGGTCGAACTGCTAACCAAGCACACGCAGATGACGGTGGTGCAGGCCACCGACGGGATGCCGATCGCGCCCAATTATCTCTATATTATTGCGCCTGGCACCTATCTTGCGGCAACCAAAGGCGTGCTCAAAGTGTCCGAGCCGCTCGCGCGCCATGGAGCTAGGCTACCGTTTGATTTCCTGCTCGAATCGCTAGCGGAGAGCTATGGCGCGCAGGCGATTGGCATTGTCCTGTCGGGCACCGGCGCGGATGGCAGCCTTGGGATTAAGGCGATTAAGGCCAACAAAGGCTTTATCTTGGCGCAAGACCCTGACGAGGCCGATTATGGGGGAATGCCGCGCAGCGCGATTGCGAGCGGGCTCGTGAATATAATATTGCCGGTGGAGGACATGGGCGCGGCGCTGGCTGACCATGTGCAGCGTCCCGCCAAGGCACGGCCCACACCCGACGGCCTGCCCGAGATTATCGAGTTGCTGCGCACCCACACCACACATGATTTCACACTTTATAAAATGGGTACGCTCCAGCGGCGAATTGAGCGGCGGATGGCGCTCGCGGGGCTGAGGGGCAGTGACATGTCCCGCTATCTCGCGACATTGCGTGGCGACGCGAACGAGCTTGATCTGCTCGCGAAGGATTTGCTCATCAACGTTACCAGCTTTTTTCGCGATCCGAAGGTGTTTGAGCTACTCGCCAGCACAATCATCCCCGA
>JAYVZY010000346.1:0-1748 GCA_043782885.1 Sphingomonadales bacterium
GGTCGCGATGAAGCGCGCGCTGCAACTGCGCCCAACAAAGAAGACATCAAAAACGGCATGACCGATCAGCGTGTCAATATCCGTGCGCAGCGTTATTTGCGTGACCTCCGGCGTGACGCGATTATTGAGTATCGGTAAGCGGCGATGAGCGCGCCGCTCCCCCTCGCCGTTGCGCTGGGTGAACCAGCAGGCATCGGCCCCGAGATCACGGCGAAGGCCTGGGTTGCGCGCCACAGCGCCAAACTACCGCCATTTTGCGTGGTGGGTGATATGCGCGCGATTGAGGCAGTGTGGCGCGGGCCGATAGAGCGGATCAGCACTCCGGAACAGGCTCTCGATGTGTTCGATACGGCGCTGCCCGTGCTCCACATTGAAGATGGCGGGCCGATTACGCCCGGCACACCGAATGTGGAAGGGGCGCGGTGTGCAATTGATTCGCTTGAAATGGCGGTGGGCATCACCCGCTCGGGTGCAACGCGGGCGCTGGTGACGTGTCCGGTGGCGAAGAGTCAGCTCTATGCCATCGGCTTCACGCATCCTGGGCAAACCGAGTTTATTGCCGAACGCTGCGGCGTCGCGAGTGCAAATGCAGTGATGATGCTGGCCGGGCCAACGCTGCGGGTGGTGCCAATCACCACGCACATCCCGTTGCGTGACGTGGCCGATGCACTGACAATAGACCTCATCATTGCTAAAACGCGCGCCACAGTGCGCGGGTTGACCCGCAACTTCGCGATCGATGAGCCGCGCTTGGTGTTTGCGGGGCTCAACCCTCACGCGGGTGAAGACGGCACGCTGGGACGCGAGGAAATTGATCTGATCATTCCGGCGATTGAGCAGTTGCGGAGCGAGGGCATCGACGTTCGCGGACCTATTCCCGCAGATGCGCTGTTCCACCTTCGGATGCGCCAAACATACGATGCGGCAATGTGCCTGTATCACGATCAGGCACTCATTCCGCTCAAGACACTTCATTTTGATGAGGGGGTGAACATCACCCTCGGGTTGCCGATTGTGCGCACTTCGCCTGACCACGGCACCGCCTTTGACATTGCCGGACAAGGGCTTGCCAACCCCGGGGCCATGATTGCTGCAATCCAGATGGCGGATGCGGCGACGACGTGCCGCGCGTAGCTGACACGAGCGCATCCCTGCCGCCGCTCCGCGAAATTATCGCGCGGCACGGCCTAACCGCCAGCAAAGCGCTCGGCCAGAATTTCCTGTTTGATGGCCAATTGCTTGACCGGATCGCCGCTGTGCCGGGCGATCTTAGCAGCGCGCATGTTTATGAGGTTGGCCCAGGCCCAGGCGGGCTGACGCGCGCCTTGTTAAAGGCGGGTGCCCACGTCACGGCGGTAGAGCGCGATGCACGCTGCCTGCCTGCGCTCGCCGAGCTGAGCGCGGCATACCCTGGTCAATTGCACGTCATCGAGGGCGATGCGATGGCGCTTCCCCTCGCAGACATGTTGCCAGACGGCGGGCACATCATCGCAAACCTGCCCTATAATGTCGGCACCGCACTGCTCGTAAACTGGCTGAGCGCGCCGCACTGGCCACCGCGCTGGGCCTCGCTCACACTCATGTTTCAGCGCGAGGTGGCAGAACGGATCGTCGCGGCACCCGACACAGATCACTATGGCCGCCTTGCCATTCTCAGCCAGTGGCGGAGCACGTCGCGGATCGCGATGAGCGTGCATCGCTCGGCCTTTACCCCACCGCCCAAGGTGATGAGTGCGGTCGTCCATATC
>JAYVZY010000347.1:0-2282 GCA_043782885.1 Sphingomonadales bacterium
CTTCCTGCCCTGCATCGCTGGAAAAGGTGTTGGCGCTCAGTCCCTCTTGGCCGAGTTGTCGCACCAATGCGCGCGCATCGCCCGTATCATCGAATGGTCCGACGAGCACGCGATACGTTCGGTTCACCGGCGTGACATAGGCCGATTTGTTCCCGAACGCCGCGGCGTGGGCCGCTTTGAGCTTTGTCCAAGTATGACCAAAACCGGCGCGGTTGTTACCGGTGGCGACTTGCACCCAAACGCGCGCAGGGTTCCTGCGTGCGAGTTGGCGTTGCGCTTCCGCTTCGGCCTTTTTGGCATCTGCCTTGGCTTTTTCCTCGGCTTCGACGCGCGCTTTTTCATCAGCTTTCTTTTTGGCAGCGATGCGCGCAACGCGGAGTTCCTTATCCGTTGGAACATGCGCGGCCTGCGTTTGCGCTTCTGGTTTCACATCATCCAGCAGGTTGGCCATGGTAAATCTGGGCTGAGCGATGACGGCTATGGGCGGTGGCGCTGAAATCGGTTTTGCTTCAGGTGTGAGCGCTGGCGACGAGACTGATGTAGGGGACAGCACCGCTGTTGGTGCCGCGACAGGGGACGTCACGACAGCAACAGCGGCATGCTCTATGGGCTGTGGCGGTGGCACAATGATTGTTTTGGGAACAACAGGCGTCGAAACAACGGGGGAAGCGGAAGGCGTTGTCGGCATCGGCGCTGGAATATGTGCCAATGGAGACTTGGAGTTGGTCGCTTCCGCTTCCACCGTAGACGAGGCTACAGTCGTCTCTAATTCAGGCGCAGGTGCGGGCAGCGGCGCTGGCTTTGGCATGGGAAGTGGCGGCGCGACTGGTGCCGGACGGATCACGACGACTGGAGATGCCAACACCGGCGCCGGAACTGGCTTCGGCTTGGCTGTTGGTGCTGGCGTCTCAAAGCGCGGTTGCGGTGTCGGTGTAATCAGAACGCCAAACGGCTTGGCGAGTGCACTTTGTGCGGGGGCAATCACGCTCGGCGGCACAGCAACCGCGACGCGGGTATCTTCTGGCATCGTCCCATACGTCACGGCGAGCGCGCGTTGGGCTGGAGTGAAATTGGCGAGCCGCCGCAGAAAGGGGGCCATCGCCTCGGCCTGTTGCGGCATGATCGAGTGGATGATGCTGTTTGCACCGCGAACATCGCCGTTCATCGCCAAGATGAAGGTGCGATCGCGCCATGCGGCTTGGTCTTGTTTGCGCAGCAGCGGGTCGAGGCGGGTGAGCGCTTCATTCCGCTGGCCTGAAATGCCGAGCGAGAGCGCATAGCGCCGCACCAGCTCGTCAGATTGGCTCGATTGCAGCGCCAGCCGATAATCCCGCTGCGCGTTGGTCTGATCGCCGCGCAAATCATAGGCGAGGCCGCGATCGACCGCGATGGTATTCTGTGGCACGCCGAGCGCAACGGCCTCACCAAACAAGCGCAGCGCATCGTCAGGACGCTCCATCAACAAGAGCGTTGAACCCAACCCAGCCTTCACCCGACCGTCGTTTGGCGAGACTTCGTTCGCACGTCCAAAAAAACTTAAGGCCGCCGTTGCATCACCGACGCTGAGTGCCGATTGCCCCGCTCCGATAAGGGCGTTCAGGTCACGCGGGGTGCGCGCCAGGGTGCGAAGGTGCGTCGACAGATCATTTGCCGGCGACGACATGGTTGCGGGCGGCGCCTCCATGTCTTGTGCAGCAACAGCCAACGGGGTGAAAATCAGCACGGTAGAGAGGGGCCAATGGGCGCGTATAAAGGACGTCATCCTTTGTCTCTATCGTCTTATGCGCGAGAATGCCAATCAAGGTGCCGCCCGCATGCGTTAGGGCGGTTATCACCAGCGATTAGCTGGCGGTAACCGCCCCATTACTACGCTACAAATTCTTGTTTTATTGGTTGTTCTGGCGATTCAAAAAGCGTGGGATGTCAAGCGGATCTGCTTTGCCGTCCTCTTGATCTGCCTTGGCATTGCCGCGCGCGATGTTCGACATGCGTTCAAAAAGCGTGCCGCCGCCCAGCGCGACGCGCGGTGCGGCTTCGGCAGGCGCCGCTTCAACTGGCGCGGTTTCAGTCGGAGCGACTTCGGGCAAGGCTTCAGTTTTCGGGTCCGGTTTGAGCCAGCTGTATTTTGATGCTGGAGCCTCTGCTGGAATCTCGACCATCTCCTCTGACCCAAGCACAAGCTCATCAGTGAAGTGGTGCTCGATCTTGGTGGCGGGCGCTTCAGCGGCCGTTTCCGCAACAGGTGCCGGAATGGCCGCTGGCGCTCCCGCAATCGATTCGAT
>JAYVZY010000348.1:0-2309 GCA_043782885.1 Sphingomonadales bacterium
CCAAAATCAACAATGGCTACCTAAGCTACACCACGGACGGGGACACGACCGTGGCGTCCGTGTCATCCCATCAAGCAGAATAGCCCGGCGGATTTTTGCATATAACGCCACTGAAAACATCCTTCGGGCTACCTTCCGCAAACGAAAGGCAACCTATCAGGACCGGTATACTTTTAAGCCGCACTTCCGGACTCGTAGCCAACGCCCAACTGGCACACTTTTATTCCGCTGTTTATATATGATTTTGACTGGAGCTTCGATCATCTGCCCCTTGATCACGCCCTCGCCTTTCGTTGCGGATTTGGGCGCATCCAAGATGTGGTGGACGACATCAATGCCCTCAGTGACATGGCCGAACGCCGCACAGCCAGCGTTGTCGTCGGTCTGTTTTGGAATGGCATCAAGGCCGCTCAAATCGCCGCCAAAGATAAAAAATCGCCTCGCGCCGTGCCGGGAACACCGCGCGCCATCGAGATGGTGCCATCGCTATGTGACAAGCCCGTCTGAGTCGTCGGCTCGTGTGCGATGGGCGGAAAGGAGTGGCGCGGATCGCCGAGCGTGCTACCCTGCATCAGCCCATCACCAATAGCCATTTTGAGGGCGCGGTAAATGGTGATGCCATTCAGCTTCTTGTGATCGACACACCGCAGCAAGTTTGCCGTCGTGATCGGCGCATGGTTTTATCGAGCGCGAGCGTAATAGCGGCCTCGCTTGTGAGCAACTTGATCATTATCATTACAGCAGGCGCAGCAGGTGTGGGGGCGACGGCAGGGCTGACCGGCGGTGTCTGCGCCGCAGCAACCGCACCCAAAAACAACAACGGGCATGTTAGTATGAGGTTGCGCAACATTTTCAGCCACTCCGTGGGGCTGGGGTTAGCCAGTGAAATTTAACGCGTCGCTTATCGCGCTCCGGGCAGTCCTTTGTAAAACGCACCGCCCTTCATAATCGCGCTGAGCTTGGCCTTGTCCTGAAGCACGGTCACATCCGTCGTCGGATCACCATCCACCAGCAGAATGTCCGCCAGCATTCCGGGCGTGATCTGGCCCAGGGGCATATCCATCAGTTCGCCGCCTAGTTTGGTCGCTGCCACCAGCGCCTCAATCGGCGTGAAACCGAACAGCTTGACGAAAATATCCAAGTCACGCGCGTTGCGGCCCACGGGGTTATAGGGGAAGCCATAATCGCCACCGGGCAGCACGCGAATGCCGCGCTTGCGCATCTTGGGCACAAGCTCTTCCATCAGCCGCAGACCAGACGTTGCGCCCATCGCCTCGGCTTCCTTCGGGCCAATGCCAAAGTCCTGCGCCTCATAACAGCGCGCATAGAGCAGGCCGGGGGCGGGGGCGACGAAGATTTCTCCTTTCCGCGATTCGAGTAGATCAAGCGCTTCCTCGTCGGCATAGGTGCAGTGATAGATTGAACGGAAGCCGCTGCGCACCGCCAGCTTCACCGCATCTGCCCCTTGCGCATGGCAGGCGAGCCAAATGCCTGCCTCACGCGCCGCCTCGCCAATCGCGGCGCATTCTTCAGGCGAATACATCACCCATTGCGATCCGCCGCGCTGGAACGCCTCATCAGATGAGAGCAGGAACTTGATGCTGTCACAGCCAATCGCCTTCATCCGCGCAACGTATGCGCGCAAGCCCGCAATGTCCCGATCGTGCGTTGGATCATGCCCCTCGGGCACGCCCATCACGCCTTCAGCACCTTTTTCGAGCGAGGAGGCACGCAGGCGCGGGCCGGGGATTGTCCCCGCATTGATCCGGTCACGCATCGCCGGCTCAATCGCCTCGCCCAGCGCACCCGCTGAATAAGCGCTGGTGAAACCGGCATCAAGCGTGATCCGCGCATTGGCCTCGGTGATGCTCACATGCTCATCAAGCGGCACCTTCATCGCGTTGATGATGCGCTCGATGGAGCTTGGCCATGTCAGGTGCGCGTGCGCCTCGACCATGCCGGGCATGAGCGTTTGGCCTTGGGCGTCGATGACAGTTGCGCTGTCGCGCGAAAGCTGCGCGCCGCCGTTGGCAACGGCTTCGATATGCGCGCCGCGCACCAGAACTTCGCCCAAAAAGCGCTCTGCGCCTGACCCGTCAAAGATCATCGCGTTGGTGAAGAGTGTGCCGCTCATACGCCAGTATCCGCAACGAGGCCTGCCGCCGCGATGCCCGCGAGCGCACAGAGTTCATCATTGTCTGACGTGTCGCCCGTCACGCCCACCGCGCCGAGCAGCGTTCCGGAAGCGTCGCGGATAAGCACACCGCCGGGCACGGGGATGATCCCTTTGGGGAAGGAGGAGGTAAGGG
>JAYVZY010000349.1:0-1744 GCA_043782885.1 Sphingomonadales bacterium
TGCGTGCCATCGTTGCTGATCTCAAGCCACGGCGTTTCATAATTGGCGCCATACGCACCCCAATACAGCCGGGGATGCGCGTTGAAAATCATCAACCCGCTCGCCACCATCGTGAAAATCGTCAACGCATTCAGCCAATGCCAAAGCCGCGTCGAAAGCCGATGACGCTTAACAAGGTCGCCGCCTTGGAGTGTTGCTACGTCCACAAAAATCTCCCGTTATCATCGTCAATATACGCTAAATCGCACTATTTCGTTACATCATCATACTGCTGTTGCAGGATCATGACGCTGCCGCGAGGGCATCATCTTCGCTCAGCCGCATCGGCAGTATAAGCGTTATCCCAACGCCGATAATGGTGGTAACGATCGCTGACCATAACGCGACCGCGCCCACCGCAGTGGCTTGTGCGCTCAATTGACCACCCAGCGTGGCACCCTCATCAAAACCTGGGCCGCCGAGCACTGGCACAAAGAGCGGGAACAGCACAGCGCCCATTATGCCACCAATACCGAAAGTGGCAAAAACGTTGAGCGCATCATCAATCGCAAATCTCTTCTTCACCAGCACACTGACTGTATAGCCAACCAATGCCGCTAACGCCCCCAGCACAATTGCACCCAGCGGCCCGATATAGCCCGCTGCGGCGCTGATGCTCGCAAGGCCAACCACGGCACCGCTCGCAGCACCGATGCCCGTTGCCTTGCCGATGCGAATCCGTTCGATGGCTGCCCATGTCAACGCACCAGCGCTGGCCGCGACGTGGGCGTTGATCATCGCAGTGCTCGCATCATCGCCAGCGCCGAGCGCCGCGCCGCCGCTGAGCCCAAGCCAGCCAATCCAGAGCAATCCAGCACCAACCAGCGCAAATGCGGCGTTGAGCGGCGGCGTTGCGACGTCAGCGATGCCTGTCCGCGCGTTGAGCAAAACCGCAACGACAAGCGCAGAGACGCCTGCAGCTGTCATGATTACCAATCCGCCCGCATAATCATGCGCACCAATGCTCGCGAGCCAACCGCCGCCCCAGAGCGAGTGCGCCACAGGCACATACACGCACAGGCTCCACAGGACTGAAAAGCACAGCAACCAACCGAAGCGCGCCCGCTCCGCATAGGCGCCAATGATGAGCGCGGGGGCGAGGCAAGCCAGCATCATTTGAAACAGCACAAAGCTGCTGTCAGGCACCGTTGTTTCGCTACGGATTTCCGCAAGGTTGGCGAGTCCCACATTATCTAATCCACCGAGCCATGCCGTCCCCTCACTGAAGGCAAGGCTATAACCACAAATCACCCACAGAAGGGATACGGCAGCGACGATCACAAACGCGTGGACGGCCACCGAAAGCGCATTCTTGGCACGCACCTGGCCGCCATAGAGAAGCACAAGGCCGGGGAAAATCATGAGCAAAACCAGCACTGCTGCGCTGAGCAGCCACGCCGTATCACCACTGTCTGCAAGCGTGATGCCGACCACCTGCTGCGCCGGTTGCGCCAAGGCCGGCGCGCCAATCGAAACCACGCCAACGATAGCCACTAACGTTTTCCTGAGCACGCACATCCCTCCGTGGCATCGACTTCCGCACGTTATGCTTCACTTTGCCCGCCGTGTGAAGAGCAAAGGCGCAAGGCCCTTGATGCGCGAAGCACGATTTGGCATTGACGGGTAATGGCTCGTAAACTTGCGTTAATTTTGTCTGTATTGGTTGTGCACGGAGGCGCGGGAAGCAAGGCTTATGCCGCGCCCG
>JAYVZY010000350.1:0-3587 GCA_043782885.1 Sphingomonadales bacterium
CTCAGGGATGACCGCGACCCCTGCCGCTGGCGAACCCTTGATCAAACACGCCGTCGCCACGCTCACCGCGCCGAGCACGCCGACCGTCGCGTGCGCGCGATGCGGAATGAACGAGCGCACCGTAACCGCGCCGCCATTCTTGGGGGGGGCAACAAGCATCATCTTGGGCACCGATTTGTCTTTCACATCGCCGAGGTTCATCCGCTCGCCCACGGCCAGCCGAATCGCCTCGATCTTCGCCTTAAGCACGTTGTCATTATCCAGCGCATCGCGATCCTCATAGCCGGTGATGCCAACGTCCGCCGCCTTCATCACGACACACGGCATTCCGTTATCGAGGAGGGTGACGGGGACACCATTCACCACATCAACGGCGTTCCCTGTTGGGAGCAGCGCACCGCAACTGGAGCCAGCGGTATCACAAAATTCGAGTGGTACGGGCGCGGCGACACCAGGTACGCCGTCAATCTGCGCCGCGCCATCGTAGGTCACGATGCCGCCCGGTGTTTGCACTGTGGCAACAGCGATTTGCGACGTATTCTCCATGAATATTGTGACTTTCGTTTCATCGCCCGTCGCCGTCACCAACCCGCGCTCAATCGCGAACGGGCCGACACCCGCGAGGATGTTCCCGCAATTCTGCGCGTCGGTGACAATCGCCTGTTCGACGAACACTTGCAGGAAGAGGTAATCGACATCGACGCCTTGGCGCGCCGACTTTTTCACCACCGCTACTTTGGACGTGAGCGGATCAGCCCCGCCCATGCCATCAATCTGGCGCGGATCGGGCGAACCCATCACGCGCAGTAGGAAGGCATCGCGCGCCGGAGTGTCTTGCGGCAAGTCTTGAGCGAGAAAATAACCGCCCTTCGACGTGCCACCACGCATCCACATGCAGGGGACGCCATTAGACATATTTCAGTCCCATATCTGCAAGTTTTTCACGCATTTTATACATATCGAGCCCGAGTTCACCCTTGGCCAGCCGCGCACGTTTGTCGCCCTCATTCGCCTCGCGCGCTTGCGCCACCTTGAGCACTTCGGCCGCATTCGCGCGTGGTACAACGCACACGCCATCATCATCCGCCACGATCACATCCCCTGCGCTCACATGTGCGCCCGCGCACACAACGGGCACATTGACCGAGCCGAGCGAAGCCTTGATCGTTCCCTGAGCCGATACGCATTTTGACCAGACGGGGAAGTTCATCTCGGTCAGATCGTGCACATCGCGAATGCCTGCGTTGATAATCAGCCCGCGACACCCGCGCGCCTGCGCCGACGTCGCGAGCAAATCACCGAAATACCCATCTTCGCATGGCGATGTTGGCGCGATGACCAGAATATCTCCCGCCTTCAATTGCTCAATCGCGACATGCACCATCCAATTGTCACCCGGGGGGGCACTAATCGTGACAGCCGATCCCGCAATCCGCGCACCTGGATAAATCGGGCGCATCGCCGGTGCCATGAGCCCTGTGCGGCCTTGCGCCTCATGCACGGTAGCGACGCCACGATGGGCAAGGCCGTTGATCACTGCGGCGTCTGCACGCTCGATATTCCGAACAACAATTCCCGTCATAGCTCGCTCCTTCAGTCCCGCGCAAAAACATGCGGCGCGGCGTTGCGCGCGGCAAGTCCGATCTTTGCACCTCCTATAAGTTTTTGCTAAGAGCTTGTTCGTGGATATTTGGAAACTTAACCTGCGACATCTGCGCGCCTTTGCAGAAACCGTGCGGTTGGGGAGCATTAGTGCAGCAGCGCAGGCGGTCAATTTGACACAACCCGCCATCACCCAGGCGCTTGCGAAACTGAAGGCGACGCTGGGCCAAACGCTGTTCGTACGCCAACCCGATGGTATGAGCGCTTCGGCTGCAGCGGATATTTTGTCACCCCGTGTCGATGCTGCGCTCGCGCATATCAACAGCCAGCGCGTCACGATGACGCAGGTTCATGCTCTGATCGCGCTGAGCACCCACGGGAGTTATGCAGTGGCCAGTGCGGCAACCGGCCTCTCGCAACCGGCCCTTCATCGTGCCATTCAGGACGTGTCACTTGCGCTTGGCAAAACGCTGGTCGAGCGGCGTGGTCGTGGCGTGATGCTCACCGAGGCGGGGCAGCGCGTGGCGCGTGGTTTCCGGTTGGCACGGGCGGAACTGGCGGCGGGCTTGTCTGAACTGGGGGCGCTCAAGGGCCGCGAAGTGGGGCGCATTGCGATTGGGGCAATGCCATTGTCGCGCGCGCGCCTGTTGCCTAAGGCTGTGGCAGCCTATCATTGTTCGCATCGCCACGTGGACATCATGATCGCTGAAGGCTCACATGCCGAATTGATTGAACCGTTGCGGGATGGTGAGCTTGATTTGCTGATCGGTGCCCTGCGCGATCCGCCGCCAGGTGACGATGTCGAACAACGGCCAATTTTTCAGGATCACCCGGTCATCTTGGGGCGCAAGGGGCATCCGCTGCACGAGCCCAGCATTGCCGAACTGGCAACGTATCCTTGGATCATCTCGGGCCCCGCCACGCCATTGCGCGCGCAATGGGAGAAAATGTTCACACAAGCCGGCATTACGCCGCCTCATGTGCCGATCGAGTGTGGATCGGTCATCACCATTCGCCAATTGTTGCTTGATGGCGATTATCTGACGATGCTCTCGCTCGATCAGGTCGCGGTGGAACTGGAGGCGAATTGGCTGCGCGTCATTTGCGAGGCACCGAAGGGGCTGGTGCGCACCATCGGCCTCACAACACGCGCGGGATGGGTGCCGACAAAACTGCAAGCGGCGTTTATAGATATTTTAGTGAATTCCTAAAAACTTATGGGGGAAGCGCGCATTCGATTGGGCGTTGGCGCGTCACTGGCTTAGCTCGGTGACATGGACAATGTCACCCTCATTGGCTTTGGTGAAGCGGGTTTGGCCTTCGCGACCGGTGCAGGCTGGCGTGTGCTGGCGCGTGCCTTTGATGTGAAGACCGATAAGGCTTCGGAATATGCGCGGGCAGCAGTGGTCGGTTGCGCGACGTTGGTCGACGCCTTGATTGGCTCGAACACTATTCTAAGTCTCGTCACCGCCGATCAATCGGTTGCAGCAGCGCAAGCGGCCGCGAAGCATATTTCTTTGGGTGCATTTTTCTTCGATATGAATTCAGTTGCACCGCAAACCAAGCGGGTAGCAGCGGCGGCAATTGAGGCTGCGGGTGGGCGCTACGTTGATGTCGCGGTGATGGCGCCCGTCTATCCGGCGCAAATGGCTGTGCCGTTGCTGGTAAGCGGGCCGCATGCAGCTGATGGTATGGAGGCGCTTACAGCGCTCGGTTTTAACAATGTGCGCGCCGTCGGCGACGATGTTGGCCGCGCATCGACCATCAAAATGCTGCGCTCGGTGATGTATAAGGGCGTTGAGGCGCTCACGGCTGAATGCCTGATTGCTTGCGAAAAGGCGGGCGTGACCGACGAGGTGGTTGCAAGCTTTGGCAGCGATTGGGCGACGGACGCAGACTATCGGTTAGACCGAATGATGGTGCACGGATTGCGCCGCGCGGCAGAAATGTACGAATCAGTGAAGACGTTGGAAGCCTTGGGTGTG
>JAYVZY010000351.1:0-3023 GCA_043782885.1 Sphingomonadales bacterium
AGCCCGATTGCGGACATCAAGAATATCGGCCCACCGGGGCAAGGTGGCTCGATCACCGCCGCCCAATTCCTGAAGCGCTTTATCCATGAGGGCGTGAAATGGGCGCATCTTGATATTGCCGGAATGGTTTGGGCGAGCAAGCCAGGAGCTGTTTGGGACAAGGGCGCGACCGGATATGGCGTGCGCTTGCTTGATCGGTTCATCGCGGATAATTTTGAGGGGTGATGCGGCTCGGCACCTGCTATTACCCTGAGCATTGGACCGAGAGTTGGTGGGCCGATGACGCGCGGCGCATGGCGGAGATGGGGCTCACCCGGGTGCGGATTGGTGAATTTGCGTGGAGCCGGATCGAGCCTGAGCGGGGGTGCTTTGATTGGAGCTGGCTGGATCGCGCAATTGAGACGCTGGCCGCAGCCGGGTTGGGCATAATCCTCGGTACGCCAACGGCAACGCCGCCCAAATGGCTGGTAGAGACCATGCCTGATATGCTTGCGCTGGACGCAGCAGGGCAGGTGCGCGGCTTCGGATCACGGCGGCATTATTGCTTTTCGCATCAAGGCTATCGAGCAGAGGCCGCACGGATCACAACGGCGCTTGCGGCGCGTTACGGGCAGCATCCCGCGATTGTTGGCTGGCAGACCGACAATGAATATGGTTGCCACGATACGGCAATCAGTTTTTCGGGCGCCGCGGCGGCTGGTTTTCGGGACTGGCTCGCGGCGAAATACAGAGACGTTGCTGCGCTCAACACAGCGTGGGGGAATGTGTTTTGGAGCATGGACTATCCGGCATTCAAGAGCATTGATCCGCCCAACCTGACGGTCACCGAACCCAATCCCGCACATGTGCTCGATTGGCGAAGGTATTCGTCCGATTCGGTCGTCAGCTTCAACCGTGCGCAAGCCGACATCATCCGCGCGTATGCGCCGGACCGCGACATCTTCCATAATTTCATGGGCTTTTTCACCCAATTTGATCATCATGCCGTAGGGCGCGATTTGGATGTTGTGGGGTGGGACAGTTACCCGCTTGGCTTCCTGGAGCAATTTTGGTTTTCCGAGGCAGATAAATTGCGTTACGCGCGGCAGGGGCATCCCGACATCGCTGCGTTTCACCACGATTTATATCGCGGTTGCGCTAAAAATGGCCGCTGGTGCGTCTTGGAACAACAGCCTGGCCCAGTGAACTGGGCGCGCTACAATCCGGCGCCGCTCCCCGGCATGGTGACGTTGTGGACGCTGGAAGCGATGGCGCATGGCGCAGAGCTTGTGAGCTATTTTCGCTGGCGGCAAGCGCCGTTCGGACAAGAGCAGATGCACGCAGGGCTGTTGCGTCCGGACAGCACCAATGATGTGGCGGGGAATGAAGTGCGCGCCGCAGCCGTGGCGATGGCGCAACTGGGAGACATTGGCGCGCCACCCAAATCGGTTGCGCTGATCTTCTCGTATGAAGCAGACTGGATGATTGACACGGCGCCGCAAGGCCAGTCATTCCGCTATCTGGAACTTGCTTTTGAGATGTATTCCGGCCTGCGCAAACTGGGGCTTGATGTCGATATTGTATCTCCGGATGCGGCGCTCGACGCCTATAAAATGGTCGTTGTCCCAAGCTTGCCGCTTCTTGACGCGGCGGTCGCAGAGCGCCTTGCCACACTCGGATGCCCCGTGCTCCTCGGGCCGAGATCGGGCAGCAAGACATGCGATTTCGCGATCCCCGAAAATCTTGCGCCCGGACCGTTGCAGGCGCATCTTCCGCTGCAAGTTGTTCGGGTAGAGAGCTTGCGCCCCGGTCTGCACCATAAGGGCGACGACTTTGTGGTGGAGCGTTGGTTGGAGCACATCGAGAGTGCACTCGCGGCAGATATATCGACTGATGATGGCATTGGGATTGTTTATCGCACTAACCATTTGCGCTATCTCGGGGCTTGGCCAGACCAAGCGTTGCTCCGTCAGCTTTATACCCAAATGGCGCAAGAGGGCGGAATACAGACCCAAATACTACCCTACGATGTCAGATTGCGGCGTTGCGGCGATCATGTCTTCGCGTTCAACTATGGCACGGAGGAGGCCAAGCTTGGTGGGGCACTGACGGATACGCCAGATAACGGCTATAGTGTGGGGTCAGCGGTTGTGCCGGCGGCTGGGGTTTCGGTTTGGCGAAGTCCGCCTTCGCGCTGACCAACGACCGGCTTCAGCGCATCAATAGAACCCGGACTTGGCCGCCGATTTGCGCGAGCATCGCCAAAGAAGGCGTCCCCGTGACCCGGGACCGATCAATGGTTACGCGGAGTTGAGCAATCCGCGCCGTGTTGGCCGCTATCCATAGTGCTGCAGCAGATTCGGGGGCGTCTCCTCCTGTGCGGCTGAGCCATTCGAGGCGCATCGCGTTAAAATCGCGCGCCAACCCTGCCGCCAGCAGGCGCTCCCATGGATCACTCGGCGTCATTGCCATCGCAACGCCCTGCAACCAATCGATACCCAGCTCTGCGCCGAGCAATGCGTATGCGCGTGTGAGCGCGCAAGGATCAACACCCGTTGACAAACTCAGCGCCGCTAGCCCGATCACGCCATCCATTTCAGCAAGCCGCACCACCCGCGCAGCGAGCGGTTTCGGTACGCCCATCGCGCACAGTCGTTCGTTAAACTGCTGGGTTTGCAGGCGTGATTGTGCGGGGAGCAGGTCGTCAATCGCGGCTTCCAATATGCGCACCGGGGCGGCGAGTGCCGCTGCTGCCGCGCTTGGCAATCGCCCGGCAACTGCATGGCGGGTCATATCTGCCATGTGAGCGCGAAGCTCAATGGCCGCTTGTTCAAACAAATGGAGCCGGGCATGCTCATCCATCTTGGCCATATCAATCGCGCGCCAGAGCGCCTCAGCATCAAACAGCCGCTCGCACACCACAAATGCGTCGGCGACGTCGGCGAGTGATGCGCCTTCCTCTTCCGCCAACTCAAATGGATGAACCAGCCCCATACGATTGACCATGCGATTGGCGACCTGTGTTGCCAATATTTCACGGCGCA
>JAYVZY010000352.1:0-2485 GCA_043782885.1 Sphingomonadales bacterium
ACCACGTCTTCTTTATCAGGCCACATGAGATAAACGTCGCAGCCACGCGCCGCCGCATCACGCGCGGCTTCAGAGAGACCGCCGAAATAAAGCGGCGGGGCTTTGCCTGAAACAGTCTTAATCCTTGGCGGATCCACCTTGAGCTTCCAGAATTCACCCTCATGATCGAGCGGTTCGCCATTGAGCAACGTTTTGATAATGTGCATTGCCTCAACGGTGCGGGCATAGCGCGGTGCGCTCTCCATCGTCTCGCCGGGCATATCGGAGGAGATGATATTGACCTTGAGCCGCCCACCCGCAAGTTGATCAATTGTGGCGATTTGGCGCGCAAGCTGCGGCGGCCAGCATTCGCCTATCCGCACAGCCAGCAGCAAATGGATACGCTGCGTGAGCGTAGCAATCGCTGCGGCGAATGCAGTTGTGTCCATGCCCAGCGCATAACCTGATGGCAGAAGAATGTTATCAAACCCGCCCGATTCCGCCTGACAAACAATGTCACGGCAATGCTGCCAGCTTGCCTTGAGCAGCGGGTCGGGCACGCCAAGAAACTCATAATCATCGTCGCAAAGCGCAGAGAACCAGCTGATTTCACACGGATTGTTCGTCACGGTAAATTCACTCCCATTGCGGCTTGAAGCACGGCATACCATTCTTGGCGTGTCCAACGCGGTTTAAAGGCGTCCGGGATTTCAGCAATCCGTGCGAGGTTTTGTGTCCCTACAATCGGGATCGGACGGGCAGGATGCGCCATGATCCAGCTGTAGGTGGCGGAAGCGATTGACACACCAAATTCAGCAGCTTTGGTCGTAAGCGCAGCAGCGGCGGCCAAGCATTTCGTATCATCGGGCACGGCTATCCGTCCACCGCCTAGCGGCGACCAAGCCATAACGGCCATTGACCGTTCCTCAGCTTGATCCATCACACCATCCCAAAGTGGTGCGATCTGAAGTGGCGAGAATTCCACCTGGTTGCTGATAATCGGCAAGGTGAGGTGCGCCTGCAGTGCAGCGACCTGTGCCGGCGTGTAGTTCGAAACGCCAATCGCTCGGATTTTGCCAGCTTTTTGTGCTGCTTCGAGCGCTGACGCGATTTCCGCAGGGTGCGTGAGCACGTCTGGACGGTGAATCTGCCAGAGATCGATCTGCTCGGTCTGTAACCGTTTAAGCGAGGAGTCGATGGCGGAAGTGAGATACGCGGCGCTCGAATCATACGGCACGTCTTTGACTATGCCACCTTTCGTCGCGAGCACCATTTTCGCACGCAGGTGTGGCGCATCGGCGAAAACTTCACCGAGCAGCGCCTCTGCGCCGCCGAAACCAATCGACTCCCAAGCGCCATAGCAATCGGCAGTATCAAACAGCGTGACACCCGCCGCCAGCGCGGTTTCCAAGCGTGCCTGGGCATGGCTGACATCAGTGTCACCAAAACGCCACATGCCCCATGAAATCGGGCTTACTAAGAGATCAGACTTGACAAGTTGTCTCGATTCGGAGGAAATAGGAAGATATGACATCGCTGTCAGATAATATAAGGTTTTGAGTGTGGCAAGAGAGATTCGTTACGCGCTGGTCGGGAGCGGGATGATGGGAGTGGAGCATATCCACAACCTGGCCATCACGCCCGGAGCGCGCGTGGTGGCGCTCGCTGACCCGGTCGAAACATCGCTTGGCTGGGCGAAAGATGCTCTGGGCGACGCTGGTGACGGTGTGCGAACTTATCCTGATTCGGCGGCGCTGGCGAAGGCTGGTGACATCGACGCGGTGATCGTCGCGAGTCCAAACCACACCCATCGCGGGGTGCTTGAGCCACTTTTTGACGCAGGGCTGCACATATTGTGCGAGAAGCCACTGGCAACGACAATTGATGACGCACGCTGGGTGGTTGAGCGTGCCAAACAGTCCGACCGCGTGTTCTGGACCGCTATGGAATATCGTTTCATGCCGCCCGCCGCTGCATTCATCGCGCAAGTGCACGCCAAGCGGATCGGCAATCTGCATATGCTCTCGATTCGCGAGCACCGCTTCCCGTTCCTTACGAAGGTGGGGGACTGGAACCGTTTCGCCGCCAATTCGGGCGGGACGATGGTGGAGAAATGCTGCCATTTCTTCGATTTGATGCGACTCATCACCCAATCAGAGGCTGTCCGAGTCTATTGCTCGGGCGCGATGGACGTCAACCATCTCGATGAGCGGTATAACGGTGAGCGCCCAGATATTATCGATAACAGCTATACCACAGTCGATTTCGCTAATGGTGTGCGCGCAATGCTCGACTTGAACATGTTTGCCGAGGGGGCGGAGAATCAAGAGGAGATTGTGGCAGTCGGCGATAAGGCGCGGCTCGATGTAACGATCCCTGACGGCAATATTTGCTATTCGCCGCGAACAGGTTTTCGCCAGCCCAAAGCAGTGGAGCGCGAGCATGTGGCGGTGGACCCCGATGCGCTGGCGGCAGGGCAGCATCATGGGGCAACCTTTTATCAGCA
>JAYVZY010000353.1:0-5582 GCA_043782885.1 Sphingomonadales bacterium
AAAAAAGGGGCCGGATGTTTCCACCCGACCCCGATTTCGTTTCGAGAAGCAAGCGTTGGATCAGAAATCCATACCGCCCATGCCACCCATACCGCCCATGCCGCCGGGCATACCGCCCATACCGGCACCGGCCTTGTCCTCGGGCGCATCCGAGATCGCAGCTTCGGTGGTGATCAACAGGCCAGCGACCGATGCCGCATCTTGCAGCGCGGTGCGGACGACCTTGGTCGGATCGATCACGCCGGCCTTGACGAGGTTCTCGTACACATCGGTGGATGCGTTGAAGCCGATCTTCTCGTCATTCTCGCGCAACAGATTGCCCGAGACAACCGCGCCGTCAAAGCCCGCATTTGCGGCAATCTGACGCAGTGGCGTGATGATCGCCTTGCGGATGATGTCGATACCACGGGTCTGGTCGTCGTTGACGCCCTTCATGCCGTTGAGTGCCTTGGTCGCATAAAGCAACGCGGTGCCGCCGCCGGGGACGATACCTTCTTCAACCGCAGCACGTGTAGCGTGCAGGGCATCATCAACGCGATCCTTGCGCTCTTTCACTTCAACTTCAGTGTTGCCACCAACCTTGATCACAGCAACGCCACCAGCAAGCTTCGCGAGACGCTCTTGCAGCTTCTCCTTGTCGTAATCGCTGGTCGTGTTCTCGATCTGCGCACGGATCGCTTCGACGCGGCCCTTGATCGCCTTCTTCTCACCGGCACCATCGATGATCGTGGTGTTGTCCTTGTCGATCGTGATGCGCTTGGCTTGGCCGAGCATGTCGAGCGTAACGCTCTCAAGCTTGATGCCGAGGTCTTCGGAGATCATCTCGCCCTTCGTCAGGATCGCGATATCTTCGAGCATCGCCTTACGACGATCACCAAAGCCAGGTGCCTTAACTGCCGCAATCTTCAGACCGCCGCGCAGCTTGTTGACGACGAGCGTGGCGAGTGCCTCACCCTCAATATCTTCGGCGATGATGAGCAATGGACGACCCGATTGCACAACGGCTTCCAGAATCGGGAGCATCGCTTGCAGGTTGCTGAGCTTCTTTTCGTGAATGAGCACATAGGCATCGCTCAGTTCAACGAGCATCTTTTCAGGGTTCGTGATGAAATATGGCGAGAGGTAGCCGCGATCAAACTGCATGCCTTCAACAACATCAAGCTCGAAATCCAAGCCCTTGGCTTCTTCAACCGTGATGACGCCTTCTTTACCAACGCGCTCCATAGCTTCAGCAATCTTCTCGCCAACCACAGTGTCGCCATTTGCTGAAATGATGCCGACTTGGGCGATTTCCTTGGTGCCCTTGACGGGGTTGGAACGCTTTTTGAGGTCTTCAACAACCGCCGTAACAGCAAGGTCGATACCGCGCTTGAGATCCATCGGGTTCATGCCGGCGGCAACTGATTTCATGCCTTCGCGGATGATCGCTTGGGCGAGAACCGTTGCTGTCGTCGTGCCGTCACCAGCAACATCGTTGGTTTTTGAAGCAACTTCGCGCACCATCTGTGCGCCCATATTCTCGAACTTGTCCTTGAGCTCGATTTCCTTTGCAACCGTTACACCATCCTTGGTGATGCGCGGCGCGCCGAAGCTTTTGTCGAGGACAACGTTGCGGCCCTTTGGCCCCAAAGTTACTTTTACCGCGTCGGCGAGAATATCAACACCGCGCAGAATGCGTTCGCGGGCGTCGCGCCCAAATTTTACGTCTTTAGCAGCCATGTGCTTGTTCCTTTAATTGCGAATGGAGTGACTTAACCAACAATACCCAAAATGTCGGATTCTTTCATGATGAGCAGATCTTTGCCATCAACCTTAACCTCGGTGCCCGACCATTTGCCGAACAGGATGGTGTCGCCAGCTTTTACGTCGAGCGCGATGATCTTGCCATCATCGCCACGTGTGCCGGTGCCGACAGCGACAACCTTGCCCTCTTGTGGCTTTTCCTTGGCGGTGTCTGGAATGATGATGCCGCCAGCGGTTTTCTCTTCCGCTTCAATGCGCTCAACAAGCACGCGATCGTGCAGGGGTCTGAACTTCATAAAATATCCTCTTCATGCAATCCCCACAGCGGGGATTTGGTGAATGTGAAATTAGCACTCAGCGAGTCGGAGTGCTAACGAACGCCATATGGGTATGCGTTCATCGGTGGTCAAGGTGAGCGGCCAAGTTTTTGCGAATACCTGACCGTTTACACTGGGCGGTCAAGCCGCTACCGCGCTTTCTGCAGAGAAAGAGGCGATTAATGACTTTGGCACAGACAGCTTGGCGGATTATCGTGGGGATCAAAGATGGGCTGGTGCTCTTCTTCATGCTGCTTTTTTTCGGACTGATTTATGCGCTCTTGAACGCCGGGCCGAACGCCGGTGCGGTGCGTGATGGTGCTCTGATGCTCAAGCTCAACGGTAGCATCGTCGAGATGGCGAGCCGCACAAGCGCGCAAGATGCGCTTACCGGAAGCGGCGGGGCGCGTGAGTTTCAGCTTCGTGATATTATTCGCGCGCTCGATGCCGCCGCGAAAGATGATCGCGTCAAGGCGGTAGTGCTTGATCTCACGGCATTCTCCGGCGGCGGGCAAGTGGCGCTTGAACGGGTGGGGGAAGCGCTCGATGACGTGAAGGCCGCCAAGAAACCCGTGCTCGCGTATGCCGCGGGCTATGATGATCAGAGCTATCTGCTCGCGGCCCATGCCAGCGAAATCTGGCTAGAGCCAATGGGGTTTGCGGCTTTTCCTGGCCCCGGCGGATCGCACCTCTATTACAAGGGCTTGATTGATAAGCTGGGTGCAAATGTCCACGTTTATCGGGTTGGAAAATATAAATCGTTCGTCGAGCCTTATACGCGCACCGAACAATCGCCCGAGGCGCGCGAAGCGAGTGTGGAATTGCTCAACGCGCTGTGGGCCGATTGGCAAGCGGATGTCGGAGCTGCACGGCCGCAGATCAAAATGCAGGACTATCTCTCCAACCCGCAGGCACTGGTTGATGCAAACGGCCACGACCTTGGCAAAGCAGCGCTCGCGGCCAAAGTGGTCGATACGCTTGGAGATCCCTATGCTTTTGGCACGCGCGTCGCGCAGCTGGTGGGCCCGGATGATGACAAAACGGCTGGCGGGTTCCGCGCGATCAAGCTTGACGATTGGCTGGCGGCGAACCCTGACTCCACCTCTGGCGAGGCGATCGGCGTCATTACCATCGCTGGCGAGATCATCGATGGCCGATCAAAGGGTGATCAAGTGGGCGGCGACTCGGTCGTGCGACAGATTGAAAGAGGCTTGAACGGAAACCGTTTCAAGGCGTTGGTGGTGCGGATTGACTCGCCTGGTGGCTCGGTTGCGGCATCAGAGAAGATCCGGCTCGCCTTAATGCAGGTGAAAGCCAAGGGCATTCCCGTGATCGCCTCGATGGGCTCGGTCGCCGCGTCCGGTGGCTATTGGGTCTCCACCCCCGCCAGCAAAGTGTTTGCCGAGGCCGGCACGGTGACGGGATCAATCGGCGTGTTCGGCATCGTCCCAACATTTGAAAAAACACTCGCCAAGCTGGGTGTGACGCATGACGGCGTGGCGGCGACGCCCTTGTCGGGTCAACCGAACAGTACGGCTGGCACCAGCAAGGAATTCGACAGCCTGATGCAGACCGCGATCGACTCCACTTATCAGCGGTTTATCGGGCTCGTGTCCGGCGCACGTAAGCTGACGTTGACGAAGGTCGATGAGATTGCGCAAGGCCGTGTTTGGGATGGCACCAAAGCGAAGGACTTAAAGCTGATCGACGACTTTGGAACGCTAGACGACGCCATTGCCGAGGCGGCGACACAGGCAAAGCTCGATCCAAAGTCGGTTTATCCGCTTTATTTAGAGGATCAGCCGTCATGGTTGGCAAGTCTGTTTGCGGGCATCGCTGCACCCGATGAAGAGGAGGCGCTTGACCCTATCACGCGGATGGCGCGCCACCAAAACACGGCACTCAGCGCGGCTATAGCGGACACCCAGCGCTTGCTCAACGGCCCGGCTGTTCAGGTGCGGTGTCTCGCCTGCCCGGCAACGCCCGCACATGCTGAGCGCCTCAATCTTTTTGATACTTTGATCCGGAGATTTATACCCTCATGATGTCCCTTCGCCCCGCCACTACGGCAGATGCGACCGCAATCGCAGCCATTTACGCGCCGTATGTCGTCTCAAGCGCGGTGTCGTTTGAAACGGAGCCACCAACGGCCAAAGAGATGAAGACGCGGATAACCGGCGCCAACGACCAGTATCCTTGGATTGTCGCAGTGGATGACGAGAGCGGCGTCATCCTGGGTTATGCCTATGCATCGGTCTTTCACAAACGCGCGGCCTATCGTTTTTCCGCCGAAACATCAGTCTATGTCGCGGGTAATTTTCAGGGACAAGGGGTTGGACGATTACTCTACCCCGCATTGCTCGCGACGTTGCGTGAGCAGGAATACACTCAAGCGCTCGCGCTGATCGCACTGCCTAACGATTCGTCGATAAAGCTGCACGAAGCGATCGGCTTCCGCCGTTCCGGTGTTTTTCGCGAGGTTGGGTATAAAAACAATCGTTGGCACGATGTCGGCATCTGGCAACGTGAGCTTGCCGAGCCGAGTATCCCGCCTGCTGAAATCAAGGCCTTCAGCAGCGTCGGGATTGTGCTGCGCTGATCGCTGTGCCCACAAAGCGCCTTTTGCTGTCGATCCATGATGTCGGCCCGAAGTTTGCGCAACACATCGAGCAACTCGCAGGGCTTTATGATGAGCTTGCAGGTGCGCATAATTACGCGATGCTGGTTGTTCCTAACCATTGGGGAGAGGCGCCGTTAAGCAGCGCGCCTGACTTCCAAACCAAGTTGCGCGCATGGTCAGACGCGGGCGTAGAAATGTTCGTCCACGGATGGTTTCACCGTGATGATGCCGCCCACAGTGGCGCAGTTTCCGGCTTCAAAGCCAAGCATATGACGGCGGGCGAAGGTGAGTTTCTCGGGCTTGATCAGGCGACCGCACAACGGCGTATGGCCGATGGCCGTAAGTTGATCGAAGATATTATCGGCCGGCCGGTCGCAGGATTCATTGCGCCTGCTTGGCTGTATGGCGATGGAGCTCGGGCCGCGCTGGTTGAGCAGGGCTTTGCGCTCGCGGAAGATCATATGCGGGTTTGGGAACCAACGTCTGGCAAATCACTCGCAAGGGGCCCGGTCATCACTTGGGCGAGCCGCAGCCGTGGCCGCACCGCATCGTCGCTTTTCTTTGCTGGATTAGCGCGCCACGCGCTCGCGTCTCTCCCCATCGTGCGCGTCGCGGTGCACCCTGGCGACACAACGAAACCAGAAATTATGGCTAGTATTGAAGTGACCGTGCGCCAATTGCTGAAGCACCGCACGCCTTCACGCTATGCGGCGCTTGGGTAAATTTTGCTTTTTATTCATCTTCCGGTCAAAGAGGCCTCGCTATGCGGTGACGAAATCCTGCCTGCAAAGGCGCATCGAAGCAGCAAAGTGAAACGCGTTCAATATGGAAATTTCCCTTGGTCATAATGGTGATGATGTGAAGCTTGGGCAAGACTCGCAGATGCCGTTGCTCGATCCGAA
>JAYVZY010000354.1:0-6031 GCA_043782885.1 Sphingomonadales bacterium
CCGTTTTGCGCCGTTGAGCATGGGGACACGCGACGGCGATAATGTGGTGTGTGGCTATCATGGTTTGGCTTTTGATGAGCGCGGTGCGTGTGTCCACAACCCGTTCGCTGAACGCATTCCTGCTGCTGCGAAAGTGCGAAGTTGGGCGACTGCCGAGCGCGATGGCATGATCTGGCTGTGGGGTGGCGATGTTGAACAGGCCAACCCAGTCGGCATCCCCAATTTTGAAGTGGTGGCCGACCGCGCAGATCGAAAAGTGTTGCGCGGTTACACTCACATGAAAGCGGGTTATGAATTTGCCACAGATAATCTGATGGATCTCAGCCATATCGAGTTCGTCCACAAAGGAACGTTCGCGGGCGATGGCGTGATCTTTGTGGGCAAGCATGAGGTGATCGACGAGGGCGAGACGCTCCACTCCAACTGGTGGATGCCAAATGTGCCCCAGCCGATTGCTGTTCGCGGGCAATTTGCGGAGGGCGAGCGTGTCGATCATTGGCTCGACATGCGCTGGAACGCACCCGCGTCGATGCGGCTCGATCTTGGGGCAACGCCCCTCGGGCAGCCGCGCGCCGCTGGATTTACCATCGGCGGGCAGGCGCATATCGTAACACCGGAAACGGCGACAACCGCGCATTATTTCACCGCCAATGCGCGTCATGAAGATATTGAGAATCCCCACGTTGACGCCTTTTTGACGGAATTGTTCGCCAAAGCTTTTAACGAAGAGGACAAGCCGATCATTGAAGCGGCATTCGCCAACCTCGAAGGCAAGGATTTTTGGGAGGCAGCGCCGCTGTCGCTCGGCGTGGATGCGGGCGGCACGCGGACGCGGCGCAAAATTCAGGCGATGCTGGCGGCGGAAGCGCGTTCAAATGGCTGATTTCACCTTCCACCACGGCGGCGTTTCGGTGCCCAATCTGGAGGCGGCGATTGATTGGTATGGGCGGGTATTGGGCTTCACGGAGGAGCGCCGCTTCACCATTCCGCCCGCGCCCGCAAAGGTGGCGATGATCCGCAAGGGTGCGCTGCGGTTTGAGCTGTTTGAGGTGGTGGGGGCCGCCCCTTTACCCGAAAGTCGGCGGATGCCAATCCCCGATATGCGCACGCACGGCAACCTCCACGTCGCGTTTCAGGTGGCTGATTTGGATGCGTTCCTCAGCGAGATGGAGACGAAGGGCGCGGACGTGGCCTTTGTTTTGCGCGAGGCGTTCGGCAGCGGTTGCTTCATCCGCGACTGTGCGGGCAATCTGATTGAGTTCGTAACAGAGCCTAGCCATGAATTTCGCTGATCCCAAAGTCGCTGCCGTTTACGCCGCATATGAAGCACGCAACCAAGCCGAACAGGAGCGCCAGCGCACATTGGGCGCGTCGGGCTTTCAGTTGCGGGATGAGTTTCTGTTGCCCGTGGGGCCAGAGGTTGGCGCGTTCCTGCACGCGCTCATCATCGCGCGGCGGCCCAAGCGCATTCTCGAACTCGGCAGGAGCTACGGCTATTCGACATTGTTCATGGCTGATGCCGCGCGGACGGTCGGCGCGACCGTCATCACGATGGAACTGGCCGATTGGAAACAGGCCCATGCGCGCGGGCAGATTGTGGCGGCGGGACTGTCGGATGTCGTGGATTTCCGGCTGGGCGATGCGGTTGCGATGATCGATGCAGATCACGGCCCGTTCGATTTTGTGCTGCTCGATATTTGGAAGGAGCTTTATCTGCCGTGCTTTGATGCTTTCTACCCAAAGCTCTCGGCGGAAGCGATCATCACGGCGGACAATATGATTCTCCCCGAGATGGCGCGTGAGGATGTGCGCAAATACCGCGCGGCCGTGCGCGCCAAGGCGGATTTGCAAACGACGCTGCTCCCCATCGGCTCGGGCATCGAACTGAGCGTGAAATGGGTGGCGGGCAGCGAGAAGCTCTAACGAGAGCGCGCCGGCCTAAAAGAAGGCCAGTGGGTTCACAGCCGCATCGGTAATCGGCTGTATCACATCCCAATGCTCCACAATTTTGCCTTCTGCAAAGCGATAGAAATCGGCGACAGCAACCCCCTTTTGTGCGGGGTCTGGCTGTCCATGCACATGCACCACGGCAAGTTCGCCATCGACCAGCATGCGCTTTATTGTGAAGCGGGCTTGTGGTTTTGAGAACAGCAGAGTGAGGAACTCAATCGCTGCCGCCCGTCCCTGAGCAAGCGCAGGATTGTGCTGGATATAGTCTTCGGCAACATATTTTTCTAGCGCTGCCTTAGGGTTTCGCTGGGTATAAAACAGGTCGACGAAATCGAGAAAGGCCGCGCGATTGCGCTGAGGATCGCTCAAAGCGCGTGCTCATCGTCAGCGGTCAGCGCTTGGTGCGCGTCAGACAAAGGCGCGGCCTTGGGCGCTTTGCGAAACGGGGTGAATGAGGCCTCATCCGCGTCAAACACCATGTCCCACGGGATGTCATCGCCCCGGAAAATAGAAGGGGCGTTGTGCGCCCAGAGCAGCGACCCGAACTTGAAATCCCACGCGCGTGGCACCCAATTGTCGTTCACATAATCGCTGTCGGCATGGTATTCCGCCTCGCCCGCTTTGCCCGGAATGTCGCAATAATAATAGATGGCGCTGGAGATACGGTGACGTGAGATGCCGCCCGAGCTGTTCATGCTCTCGTTCTTCCAGCCCTTATTATCCATGATGTTTGCGCCCAGCATCACCTCGTCGATGTCGTCCATCCCAAAGGCGATGTGCATGAAGCGGAAGGTATCGGGGGCGAAGGGGAGATCGCAATTCACCCAGAATATGCTGTGGTGCTCAAACGTGCCGTCCGCGCGTGAGAAGATGCCGATTCCCTTGCTGTGATCGGTGTAGCGGAAACCGAGGCGGTTTTTGTAAAACTCAAACGACGCCACATAATCGGGCGAGTAGAAGACGACATGGTTGATCGTTTTCGGGATCGCCTTTTTGCGCCAGATGCGGTGTTGGTTCAGCCGCTTGATGTTGCCTGGGCTGTTAACTGGGCTTGCTTCGGAGACGACGGCGCGCTTCGCCCACACGCGCAAGCCCAGCGGCTGGCCATCGTCGGCGCGGAAACGGGCGGTGCCGTCAGCATCGCGGGTCACGGTGCGGTCGGTTGCAAGGCCTGCGACGAGCTTCTCAAGATTTTCCGCCGTATCAACACCCCAGATGGTTTCCTTGATCCCATTTCCGGGGAAGGGATCAGGCGAGGGGAGGGCGGCGTGCCCGTGCGGGCGCAGAATGACACGCGATCCGCTGGCGACTTCAAAAACGCTTTCTGCGGCATCGCTGGACAACAGCGTCAGCCCGAAATCGCTCCAGAAGCTTGTGTTCTCCGCAAGGTCATCAACCCCAAAGATTACGCTCTCAACGCCCAAAATGCTCATACGAACCTCATCATCATGTTGTCGCGACTTTATGCCTGCACGGGATGTAAAACAAAAAGCCGCTGTTTCGTTTGCAGCTATCCACCGCGTCGGAACAACAGGGTGAGGAGAAACCAGATCGTCTTGGCATCAAGCAGCTTCAGCGCAGCGCGCGCTTCGGACGGGGTCAGTTTCGCCACCATCGGCATGGCGCCAAAGATTTTGCCGCGAATGACGAGCGTGTTGCCGTCACGCTCAATTTTGCGGACAGTCATGAGTTCCTTGTTGTTTGCGTCGGTGATGGTTGCGACGGGGGGCTTTTTATTGCTCATCAAATCGGCCCTCCGCACACTTTGTCATAATCCATGCCCATATCATCCATCATCTGGATGGCGGTGGCACGACCTGCGCCAAACACGCCGCCGCCGGGGTGCATGAACGGGCCGACGAGGTAGAGGCCTTCGACACCGGGAACGCGCAGGCTTCCGAGATCGGGCGTGGGGCGATGGCCGGAGGACTGGTAGAAAAACGGCGCGCAGCCGTGCGCATCGCCCTTCACGAAGCTGTTCGGGCTATCGCGCTCATGATCGAGCGGCGAGCGCACCACGCGGCCAATGATGTTGCTGTCATCAAGGTTGGTGAAGAATTTGCGGTACTGTGCGAGGGCGCGGTCTGAATGCGCCTCTTTCTGCGCATCCCAGCCTTGCGGGCCGCCATCGTGCAAATTGTATGGCCCGAAGTTGACCCCATAAAATACCCCGCCCCCAGCAGGCGCGCGCGAAGGATCGAAAATACTGTTATCCCCGCCGGCGATCAGCCGCGGCGAAACGACACCGCGCCGCAGCTTGTCATATTCCAGCTCCATGTCGCGCAGGGTGTAGAAATCCATCAGCTCGGTCATCATCGCGTTGGCGTCGTTACCGACTTTGAGCTTGAGCTGCTCTTTGAGCGCGAGGTGCGTGAGGTTGATCGAGAAGGTCGATTGCGTCACGCGCTCAGCGCGCAGGAGGACTGGCTCCGGCGTTTCCGCCACATATTTGCGCAACCGGTGCGGATGAATGGCACCGATCACGCCATCCTTCGCCATGATCTGCTCGCCGTCCATCATCTCCAGCCCGACAGCCTTGCCCGAGGAGACGATCACCCGCTTCACCTCAGCGTTGCAGCGCACCTCGCCGCCAAAATGCTCCAGCGCGCGCACCAGCGCTTTGGAAAGCTGCCCCGATCCGCCTTTGGGCATCGAGCAACCGAAGGTGTGGATGATCCCCGGCATCACGAACGCACCCATGCCCGTGCCGAGCTCATCGGGCATTTGCAGATTTTCTGTCACCATCCGCACGATGTGGAGCTTGAGCAAATCGCTATCGAAATACTGGCTGACGATGTCCACCGCCGTGCGCTGCATTAGATCGAGCAGGAAGCGGCCTTCATCCGATTGATCCATCATCGCCACAAACGCGCCCATCGGGAACGGCGGCGCATACAGGCCGGACATTAGCATCGGCAGCGCCTGCCGGCTCATGCCCACGAATTTGCGATAGGCCTCGGCGTCTTTCTCAGACGTGACTTGCGCCAGTTCCGCGCAGGTGCGATCCAAATCCTTATACGAACGGATGACCGTGCCATCTTCCCAGATGCTGACATGCACCAGATCGGGATAGATATACTCCAGCCCGAATTTGCTGAGCAGGCCAAGCTCATCCTCACGCAGCATCGGGTTGCCCTGGATCATGATATGTACATTGCTATGCTCATCGTGCCAGTATCCCGGCGTGATGAGTTCGCGCGTGGAGACGCCGCCACCAAAGTGCGGCTTGCTCTCCAGAACCAGCACCTTCTTGCCTGTTTTCGCCATATAAGCGGCTGCGGTGAGGCCGTTGTGCCCCGCGCCCATGACGACAATGTCGTAAGTCATTTAATAACTGTCCCGGTCCAAAATCCGTTCGTCCTGAGCTTGTCGAAGGACTGTCCTTCTTCAAACGGCGGAAAAGAAAGTGCAGTCCTTCGACAAGCTCAGGACGAACGGTGATCTAAAATCTAATCCCCAAAAAACCGCTGAAAACCGGCCAACCCAGGGACGTGTGACGCACAGCCGCCATCGCTTACCAGCACCTGCCCGGTGATGTTGCGCGCGGCGGGCGAGGCGAGGAAGGCGACCGCTTCGGCAATGTCCTCCGGCTCGCCCAATTGATCGCGGAGCGTCTCGTCTTCTACAAGCTGCCTAAGCACCGGCGGAAAGGCCTCCAGCAACGCGGGCGTGCTCGTCATCCCGGGCGCGACGGCATTGCAGCGCACGCCATAACGCCCGTGGCTTGCGGCAATTGCGCGGGTCATCTGGATAATCGCTGCTTTGCTGCTCGAATACGCCGCCTGAATCATATGCCCTTGCAGCGCGAGGTTGCTCACTGTGTTAACGATATTCCCGTTCGTTTTGCGCAGATGCGGCAGCGCCTCGCGACACGCGATCATCGTCCCGCGCACATTGACGCGGTAGGTGCGATCCCACAGGTCTGTGTCCATCTCCTCCACATTGCCGTCATTCTGCGCAATATCTGGCCCAAGCAACGCCGCGTTGTTGTGGAGAATATCAAGCCGGCCGTAATGCGCCACGGTTTCCGCGATCAGCGCCTTGATCGAGGATTGATGCACCAGATCAAGCGCCACCGCCA
>JAYVZY010000355.1:0-11630 GCA_043782885.1 Sphingomonadales bacterium
CACAGATCTGGCACCATACCCCGCGTCTGAACGCGCTTGATGATCTCGACGGTGCCGTGATCAGCCTCGCCTTCTTCATCGCCGGTGATCAGCAGGCTAAGCGTGCCGGGATCGGGCGCTTGCGCGGCAGCGGCCACAAAAGCGGCGATACTGGATTTCATATCCACGGCGCCGCGCCCGTAAAGCAAATCACCGCGAATTTCGGGCGCAAAGGCATCGCTCGCCCAGCCTTCACCGGGGGGGACGACATCGAGATGGCCGGCAAAGGCGAGATGTGGTTTACCCGTTCCGCGAACAGCGACCAGATTCTCAACGCCCTCAACCACCCAGCGCTCCACCACAAAGCCGAGCGGCGTAACGGATGCTTCCAATACATCAAAGACAGCGCCACATGCGGGCGTAACACTCGGCGCACCAATCAGCGCTTGGGCGAGGGCGATGGGATCAATAGACGTTGGCATGTTGATCGCCTAAACAGAATTGCCGCATTTGCAAAGGGAACACACTATGCCGAAAATCAATCTCGATGCCATTTCGCAATCCCGCTCCACAGGATACCCGCCCGAATATGCCACAGATGTGGCGGGCCGCGCCTATCGGCGGCTCGGGCCTGCATCGGGCCTCAGCGAATTTGCCGTCAGCCATGTGATTCTCGCGCCGGGTGCGTGGTCAGCGCAGCGCCATTGGCACGAGGCGGAGGATGAGTTCCTCGTGATCGTGAGCGGTGAGGCGATTTTACTGGATGACGATGGTCGTCACCCGATGCGCGCCGGAGACTGCGCGGCCTTCCCCAAGAATGACGGAAATGGTCACTGCCTCATCAATGACAGCGCAGCAGACTGCGTGTTCGTTGTTGTCGGACAGACCAGCAACGGCGATTGCCACTACCCCGACGTGGACATGCACTATAACGCGGCTGAGAACAGTTATGCGCGCAAAGATGGAACCCCGTTTTAACTACCGCTCGTATTTATCTATCACCCAAGACTCGGCCGCAGCCGCTGTGTACCACTCTGCGACAAAGGGATGCGCGCGAACGGCATCAATATAGGTTTTCACGACTGGCGTGGTGGGCAAAGCATAAGTCAGAAATCGTCCCACGACCGGCGCGAACATGATGTCCGCCGCGCCGAAGGCACCGAAGAGAAAATCGCCACCCGTGCCAAATTTGGTGCGCGCCATTTCCCAAAGGTCAGTTATGCGGGCGACATCCGCCGTCAGCCCTTCCGACATTGGCGCGGCTGGATAACTGCGGCGATAATTGCTGGAGCATTCGTTGCGCAAGGTCTGAAATGAGGAGTGCATCTCGGCACAATAGCTCATTGCCGTCGCGCGCGCGGCTTGATCAACCGGCCAGAATGTATCCTCACCAACCTTTTCTGCCAGATAAATCAGGATCGCCATTGAATCCCACACGAATTTTTCATCATCAAACAAGGAAGGTACTTTGCCCGCCGATTGCGCGAGCACGCCGGTTTTAAGCGCGTCCCACTCCGGTGACCACATCGGCACCACCTGCTCGTCAAACGGCAGGCCGGATTGCTTGCACGCCAACCAGCCCCGCTGCGACCAGCTGGAATAGGCTTTGTTCCCGATGATGAGCTTGAGCATAGGATCTCCGTTCAGTTGACCGCCTCTATCACTGCCGCCCTTAATTCGGCAATCCCCATACCCTTCTCGCTCGATGTCGCGATAATATCAGGGTGCGCGGCTGGGTGTTTGCGGGCTTCTGCTGCAACAGATGCTGTCACAGCTTCCAAAGCGCTCGCCTTGACCTTATCCGCCTTGGTCAGCACGAGCCGATAGCTCACCGCCGCGAGATCGAGCATTTCCATCACCTCAAGATCCACCGGCTTCACACCGTGGCGGCTGTCGATCAGCACCAACGTTCGTTTGAGCACTTGCCGACCACGTAAGAAGTCGTTGATCAAGAAGCGCCACTTTTTCACCACGTCCTTCGGCGCTTCGGCAAAGCCATAGCCTGGCATGTCCACTAGCCGAAAACGCAGCGGTTCCCCCACGTCAAAGAAGTTGAGCTCTTGCGTGCGCCCCGGGGTATTTGAGGTGCGCGCCAGCCCATTTCGATTGGTGAGCGCGTTCAAGAGCGAGGACTTGCCAACATTCGAGCGCCCGGCAAATGCCACCTCATTCACGTCGGGCGCCGGAATATGCTCAAGCGTTGGTGCCGATTTCAGGAACGCAATTGGCCCGGCAAAGATTTTGCGCGCGGACTCAAGCTGCCCACTCTCCCAGGTCATTTGGCGGGAAGCGGCGTCGCTGCTGCTTGCTGCTTGAGGATTGGGTGCTGGCGGAAGAACCATTGCTGTTGCACAATCGTGATGCTGTTCGACACCACATAATACAGCTGCAATCCGGCAGCGAGCGGCGCGAAAAAGAACATCATCATCCAAGGCATGATCGCCATCATCTGCTGTTGCGTGGGATCAGCCATCGGCGTCGGGTTCGCCTTCTGCATCAGCCACATTGAAATACCAAGCAAGATGGGCAGGATGCCGAGCGCCAGGAATCCCGGTAGCGCCGTTTGCAGCGACGGAAACAATCCAAACAGCACCGGATCGGGCGCGCTCAAATCATGTAGCCAGCCCGCGAAGGGCTGGTGGCGCATCTCCAGCGAAATCGACAGTACCTTATACAGCGCAAAGAACACCGGAATTTGCAAGAAAATCGGCAAGCAGCCTGCCGCTGGATTGATCTTCTCTTCCTTGTAGAGTTTCATCGTCTCTTGCTGGAGCTGCGTCTTATCATCTTTGAACCGCTCTTGCAGCGCCTTCATTTTGGGCTGCACCACGCGCATGTTCGCCATTGAGGCAAACTGCTTTTGCGCGACAGGGAACATCATGCCGCGAATAATGAACGTGGTCAGGATGATGGCGACACCAAAGTTGCCGGTGAGTGTAAACAGCTTGTGGATCAGCTCGAACAGCGGCTTGCAGATGATCGCGAACCAGCCCCAATCGATGGCTTTTCCGAGGCTGGGGAGCTTGAGCGCATCGGCATAATCGTCGAGCAGATTAACCTGCTTTGCGCCCGCGAACACATGCCCTGTGGTACTGACAGTCTGGCCCGCGCCAATCGGAATCGCTGCGCTCACATAACCCGCACGATAATCTGCGCCAGCCTTGCGGAAGCCCGCGTTCAACTGTGCGTCCTGCGCGGGGATAACGGCGGACAGCCAGTATTTATCACCAAACCCAACCCAGCCGCCTTTGCTGGTGAAGGTGTTTTCGCCCGCCTTCGCGGTGGTGCCGAACAGCTTGGCGAAAAAGCCAGGCTCCTGCCCATCGAGGATGGTGTAGTCCAGATCGTAATTCACGGTGCCATTGAACGCGCCAACCGGCCCGACATGCGCGGATGAAGAGTGATCCAGCGATGGCGTGTTGCGGCTCACATAGGCATAGTTCGCCATCGAAACGGGTGCTGCGCCGTGGTTGCTGACGCTTTGTTGCACCGTGAAGAGATAGTTTTTATCGACACTCAGCTTGAGGCTGAACAGCTGGCCTGCGCCATTGTCCCAATGTAGCGTCACGGGCGTTTCCGGCGTCAGGCGTTTGCCATCTGCCTGCCAGACCGTATCCGCCGAAGGCACACCGGCGCCGGTCCAACCGAAGCCTGCAAGGGCACTTTCCGCCGTGCCGGTTGGGGCATAGAGGACGACGGCGGGCGATGTTTTGGCGAGGTCTTGATGATAATCACTCAGCACCAAATCATCGATCACAGCGCCTTTGAGGTTGACCGATCCCTTCAGAGTTGGCGTTTCAATCGCAATGCGTGGCTGTTCTTTGAGGACGTCTGCAATGGGGCGCGGCTTGCTCACGGCGGTGCTCCCGCCGGGCATCGAAGCAGCAACAGCGGCCTGCTGCTGTGCTTGTGTCACGACTGGTGCCTTTGGCTGCGGAAAATACCGCTCGCTCATATATGTCCAGCCGAGCACAACAAGCATCGACAGGCCAAAAGCCAAAAACATATTACGACGATTATCCACTTACGCGTCCTTCATGCGAATCATTATGGCACCGGATCATGCCCGCAACCCCCAAATGGGGAGCAGCGCAAGATTCGCAAGAGCGCAAGCCAACCACCCTTGAGCGCCCCATAGCGGGAAAGTGCCTCGATTGCATAGGCCGAACATGTGGGCGTGTATCGACAGCTTGGTGGTAGCACGCGCGACGGCCCGATTTGCCAAAGCCGGGCGAGGGCGATGAGCACCCGGGCGATCATTTTTGAACCTTCGTCAACGCCTTCAGAAGCTCCGCCTTCAGAAGCGTATAATCACGTTCCACATGCCCTGCACGGCCAATGAGGATGTGATCAGCCCCAGCAACCCCACCCGCCGCAATGACTTCTCGCGCTAAAGCACGAAGCCGCCGCTTCATCCGATTGCGGATCACGGCATTGCCGACCTTCTTGGTGACAGTGAAGCCCACGCGCTTGGCGGCCGAGTCACCATCGCGAGCGCGCACCTGGAGAATAAACCCCGGCATCGCGGCACGCTTGGCGTTATTCGCCGCGAGAAAATCGCGGCGCTTTTTAATGGTGGTTAGGCGGAGAGCTTCTTGCGGCCGCGTGCCCGACGCGCGCGCAGAATGTTGCGGCCCGCTGCCGTTGCCGACCGCAGACGGAAGCCGTGCCGACGTGCCCGAACCAGATTGCTCGGCTGAAAAGTCCGCTTCATCGCTCATACCCTCAAATTCATCAAAACAGAAAAGCCGCCTGATTCGGGCGGCTGGTTGAGCGCGCATTAAGTGGCGTGCGCAGAAATGTCAACGTCGCTCGCGGTGTCAGGGCAGCATCGCGCCCAGCTGTCGCCCGCCGAAGATATGAACATGAAGATGCGGTACCTCTTGATGGCCATCTTTACCGATGTTCGCCAGCAGACGGTAGCCCGGCGCGGGCAGCCCCGCCGCGCGCGCAACTTCGCCCACCGCGCGGACAAAACCGGTGATTTCAGCGTCGCTCGCCTGTGCCGAGAAATCATCCCAGCTCACATAGCGGCCCTTGGGAATGACGAGCACATGCACCGGCGCTTGCGGGTTAATGTCATGAAAAGCCAACGCAAAATCGTCCTCAAACACTTTATTGCACGGGATTTCACCGCGCAGAATTTTGGCGAAAACGTTGTTGTCATCATATGGCGCAGTGGCGTCGATCGGCATCAGGTCGCGCTCCGGCTGGCTTTTTCGGTGAGACCCGAGACTCCCTCGCGACGATCAAGCTCTGCGAGCACATCGGCCATCGGGATGTCCATATCGGCAAGCAACACGGCAAGGTGAAAGAGCAAATCGGCAGATTCGGATATGACGTCGGGCCGATCGTCTGCGACCGCCGCGATCACCGTTTCCACAGCCTCCTCGCCCAGCTTCTGAGCAATCTTCGCGCGGCCCGCATGCGTGAGCTTCGCAACATAAGAATGCGCCGGATCAACGATCCGGCGCTCTTTGATTGTTGCTTCGAGTCGTGAGAGTGTATCGGCCATGCCCACTTGTGGCTTGGGCGGGGCCGACGCGTCAAGCCTTACTCGGTGGGCTGGACGCGCTTGCGCGCGCCGCGGCGTCCAATGAGGAGCCCCGCGACACCCATTGCAAATAGCGCAAAGTCAGCGGGCTCCGGAACGTTGGTTCCCGGAGTGCCGGTGCCGGGGTGGCCGCCGCCGGGATTACCGCTTGAGCCAGGATTACCGCTGCTGCCGCCCCAGCCGCCAGACGTCCCGCCACCGCCGTTGCAGCCAGGCGCGACATACCCGGGGTGACCGCAGCCACAATAATGCACATGGGCAGATGACGGTGGAGGTGCGCTCTGATTGCCGCCAGCGTAAGCAGGCGCGGCAAGCGCCAGCGCAGTAATAATGGCTATGTTGCGCATAATCATGTGAGTGCCCTTCTCAGTATCAATGGTAGCAAAACCGCCCCTGCCATGAGCGGTGCAAGCCATCGGCCAAATGCGTTGAAAGTGTGTTCATGCGCGCCGCCTAGCGGTTAATGCTGCCGCTGCGCGCTTGGTTAATGTAAAGGGACACGACATTAACCATCGTCAACCACTTCGTGTCGGAAACCCCGCTTGGCGCAGTGCCTCATGGGCTTCGGCGACGCTGAATACGCCGAAGTGGAAGATTGATGCGGCGAGCACCGCACTCGCATGGCCTTCGGACACGCCAGCCACGAGATGCGCCAATGTGCCGACGCCGCCGGATGCAATCACAGGCACGCTCACCTGCTCGGCGATGGTGCGGATAAGCGTGAGGTCGTAGCCATCTTTAGTGCCATCGCGATCCATTGACGTGACGAGCAGTTCGCCTGCGCCGAGTTCGGCCAGTTTGAGTGCGTGGGCGACAGCATCGACGCCCGTTGCGTTGCGGCCGCCGTGGGTGAAGACCTCCCATTTGCCCGGCACGGTTTGGCGGGCGTCAACTGAGGCAACGACGCATTGGCTGCCGAACCGCGTGGCGATGTCTGCCACCAATTCCGGCCGCGCAACTGCGGCGGAATTGACGCCCACCTTGTCCGCCCCCGCCAGCAACAGCGCCCGCGCATCTTCCGCCGTCCGCACGCCGCCGCCCACAGTGAGCGGCATGAAGCAGACCTCGGCAGTGCGGCTGACGGTGTCGAGCAAGGCTCCACGCGCCTCGTGCGTTGCGGTGATGTCGAGGAAGCACAATTCATCCGCACCCGCCGCGTCATAGGCCTTGGCGATTTCCACCGGATCACCCGCATCGCGCAGATCGACGAAGTTGACACCCTTGACCACGCGGCCATTGGCGACATCAAGGCAGGGAATAACACGAACGCGGACGGTCATTGGGCGGAGGCCACCGCCAGCGCCGTCGCCAGATCGAGCGTGCCATCATACAGCGCGCGGCCCGTGATCACGCCTTCAATCCCATCTTGCGCGTGAATCGCGAGCATATGAATATCGCTGATGCCCGCCACGCCGCCGCTCGCGATCACGGGAATCGAGCAACCCCGTGCGAGATCAACGGTGGATTCGACATTGCAACCCTTGAGCAACCCATCGCGTCCCACGTCAGTGAACAGCAATGCCGCCACGCCTGCATCTTCAAAGCGCTTCGCCATATCGAGCACGCTGACGGTGGACACATCCGCCCAGCCCTTGGTCGCGACGAACCCATCGCGCGCGTCGACCGCCACCACGATCCCGCCAGGGAAATCGCGCGCAGCTTCATGCACCAATTCGGGGTTCTCCAGCGCCGCTGTGCCGATCACCACACGCGACACGCCAAGGCCGAACCAGCGCTCGATCCCCGTTCTATCTCGAATGCCGCCACCCAATTGCACATGGCCGGGGAAGGCTTTGACGATGCTCTCCACCGCGCTGGCATTTACCGCTTTGCCTGCGAACGCGCCATCGAGATCAACAACGTGGAGATGCAGCGCACCTTGGTCGGCAAACAGCAGCGCTTGGCGCGCGGGATCATCTCCGTAAACCGTGGCACGATCCATATCGCCCTCCGCGAGGCGGACGACCTGACCGGCTTTCAGATCTATGGCGGGGAAGACGATGAGGGTCATGGGCACCAATCTAAGAAGCGTGAAAGGAAGGAAAGGCCATAGCCCTGGCTCTTCTCAGGGTGAAACTGCACGCCAATCCGGTTGTCGCGCCCAATCGCGGCCACCACCGGCCCAGCGTGATCGGTCGTCGCCAGCACATCCCCGCCGGCATAGGCGTAAGAGTGCAGGAAATACGCCTCACCGGGCACAATCAACGGGTGCGGCGCGGCGGGGATGACATCGTTCCAGCCCATGTGCGGGATTTTGGTCGTGGGGTCAGTTGGCGTCATCAGCCGCACGTCGCCATGTGCCCAGCCGAGGCCTGCCGTAGTGCCATGCTCATGCCCTGCATCTGCCATCAACTGCATTCCCACGCAAATGCCGAGAAACGGGCGGGCTTTTGCACCAGTGGCTTCGTTGAGTGCCTCAACCATGCCCGGGATTGCAGAGAGAGCGCCCATGCAATGCGCGAACGCGCCAACGCCGGGAAGGACAATGCGATCCGACGCCAGCACATCTGCCGGGTTCGCGGTCACGATAATGTTTTCCGCACCCGCCGCCTTCAGCGCATTCCTGACCGATTGGAGATTGCCCGCGCCGTAATCAATCAGGGCGACGGTGTTAGACACCACCGGGGGCTCCCCCCAGCGTTCCCTTCGTCGAGGGCACCGCATCCGCCTTGCGCGGATCAATCTCCACAGCCTGCCGCAGCGCGCGGGCCAAAGCCTTGTAGCAACTCTCGACAATATGGTGATTGTTGGTGCCGTAAAGATTCTCAACATGCAGCGTCAGCCCCACCGCTTGGCAAAAACTCATGAACCAATGCTCGATCAGCTCGGTATCCCATTCACCAAGGCGTGGCGTGCTGAAGGCCACGTTCCAAACAAAATGCGGGCGGCCCGATATGTCGAGTGCCACCCGCGTCAGCGTCTCATCCATCGGGGCATAGCTGCAACCGAAGCGCGTGATACCACGACGCTCGCCCAGCGCCTTGCTCACCGCCTCACCAATCGCGATGCCAGTATCTTCGGTGGTGTGGTGCTGATCGATATGCAAATCGCCCTTCGTTACCACCTTCATATCAATCAGCGAATGGCGCGAAAGCTGCTCCAGCATATGATCAAAAAAGCCGATGCCAGTGGAAATCTCATACACGCCCGTGCCATCGAGGTTGACCTCGACATGGATTGACGTCTCGGTCGTGTTGCGGGAGATGGTGGCTGTGCGCATGAAGCGCCTATAACAAACTGAGCGGTGCGCGCAACGGCTTGACCAGCCCGCACGAAAAGTTCAGGGAATCGCCATGAGTAACGACACGCCCGACAGCCTGATTCCTTATGACGAAATCGTGCAGGAGACGCTGCGCGCGGTGGTCGGTCGGGTGCTCGCGCCGATAAACTCGAACATGGATTTGCTCGGCGAGCATCATTTTTATATCACATTCAAAACGATGGCCCCCGGTGTGTCGATCCCGCGCTCGCTGGCGGAGCGGTTCCCGGATGAAATGACGATCGTGCTCCAGAACAAATTCTGGGATTTGAAGGTAAATGAGACAGGCTTTGAGGTCGGGCTGACCTTTAGTGGCGTGCCGTCGCATCTCGAAGTTCCGTTCGCGGCGATCACGCAATTTGTTGATCCGGCAGTCAATTTTGCCCTGCAATTCAACGCGGTATTAGATGATGTCGCAACGGCGCAACCAGAGAATGACAAGCCAGCGGTGACGACTGAGGACGGCTCGAATGTCGTCTCGGTTGATTTTGGGCGGAAGAAGTAGGCGGGGTGATGACCCGTCGTGGCCTGCTCTTTGTGCTGTCTTCTCCCTCGGGTGCCGGAAAGTCCACACTCTCGCGAATGCTGCTTGTGGCAGATGCGGGCATCAGCCCTTCTGTCTCCGCCACCACGCGCCCGCCGCGCGCGGGTGAGGTGGATGGCACAGATTATCACTTCGTCTCCGTCGCGCGTTTTGAGGAGATGGTGGCGAACGGTGATTTCCTCGAATGGGCGCATGTCTTCGGCAATCGCTATGGCACGCCGTGCGCCCCGGTTGAGGCGTTGCTGGCGCAGGGCCGCGATGTGTTGTTCGATATTGATTGGCAGGGCGCGCAACAGCTTCACCACGCGGCGGGCGCAGATGTCGCGCGCGTGTTTATCCTGCCGCCCTCGATTGCCGAACTGGAGCATCGCCTGCAGTCACGCGGTACTGATGCCAGCGACGTGATTGCCGCCCGCATGGAGCGGGCACGCGCTGAAATCAGCCATTGGAGCGAATATGATTATGTGCTCGTCAACGCTGATCTGAACGCGTGTTTTGCGCAAGTGCAGACCATCCTGAACGCCGAGCGGCTTCGGTTGGCGCGGCAGGTGGGCATGAGTGACTTTACACGCGGGCTGATGGGGTAAACCCTCTCCGGCCGCCTTATATTCCCCGCGATAGTTAACACCAAATCAAGCGCCAACTCTCTCCATTATGGAGGAGCGCTGTTGACCGCCGCGCTGTGGCCGCCATGATTGGCACACACCCCTCACGAAAAGGTCGATAGCTATGCCCTCGCACCATATACTGCGTCAGCCCCTGCTCATCGTCAGCATCACGCTGAGTGGGTGCGGGGGTGACGGCAGCGCGGCCCCGTCCACTCAGAAAGGCCTGACGGGCGCGCCCAAGGTTGCAGCGGCAGCAGGCGTGGCGGTCGCGCTTACGGCAAGTGCAAACTGCCCGCGTGACAGTGCGGGCTATCCCGATGGCTGCGATGCCGCAAATCCCGCAAGCGTGCTCCAAATCCCCAATTTCTTCTCAGGATATGCCGCGCAGTCCGGCCAGACATACGCGACCCGCCCGGCCTGGAGCGTGGCGGGGGTGGATTATCCGGTGGGGTATTACACGCCGCAAGCCCAATTGCGCGACCCGACCATTCCAAGCAACTTGCCGCGCTCCTGTCGTTTTGATTCGGCGTCGGATACGGTCAATTGCCAAGGGACAGGGCCTCTCGCGCTGAGCGGCCTCGATTTTTCGCTCCATAACGGTGTGCGGCTCCACATCTATTCCAGCTATTCGGGAACGATCACCCTCTCGAACAATTATTTTCGCAACGGCTCGGCAAGTGACACGACGACGTTCCTTGTGCGGATTGATGACGCCCCCGCCAAATTGGTGGACACCAACAATGTGTATGACGGCAACGCACAGAACTTCCCGCAATATCTGTCCTATTTGCTCGCAGATTTGCGCACCGGAAATTATGCTACTACGCACCAATACAACGCTTTTCTCAACATGCCGCAAAAGGGCGTGAGCATCCCCGCATCTTCGGCATCGCTGTTCCATTACAACTATTGCGGTGATATTGAGGTGCGCCAATATGCGCATGGGCAGTGCATCATTTTTGGCGGGGCCACGGCAACGTCACCTTCGCATGCTGATCAATATAACACCTATTTTGAAAGCGCTTCGCCGCCTGACGGCCATCAGGACACGGGCGGCATCACGTCGATGCAATATATATCGTCGGGCCTGTCAGGCACCCAATTCATGAACGTGCTGGTGACGAACAACAGCATCGTCACGAATTTGCGCGGGGGTGCGGGGGGCGCATTGACCGTATCCTCCAATGTCGAGCTGGCATACTCCACCTATGCGCAGATAAATTTTCGTGAGAATTTCATCGATTCCACCGGATCATATTATGCCTTTGCGGTGCTGAGCGGCGCGACCTGCCAATCGCTTCCGTTTTTCTCGGGCAATATCAACCTCATTACGGGCGCTGACATAACAGGCTGGAGCGCGAATGGCGGGAACGGATGTTGAGCCGGGTCAGGCGCGGAGGGTGAGCGCGGCCGCCGCAACAAAATCGGCCTTGCGTTTTTCGCGCGCTTCAGCCGCCAGCCAATCTTCGCCCCACAGACCCACCTGCCACAGCTCATCGAGGTGACAGGCATCAAACGCGACATCCGCTTCAATCGCGCACTCAGCCACCATCAGCGCAGTGACGAGCGAGCCACCGATGGTAATCAGCGTTTGCAGGCCAACCAGCTGCTCCGCAGTGTAAGCCGCCAACGCCACCTGCAACCGAGCCACGGTCGCTGGCGGTTGCGCCACATGAATAATCCCCG
>JAYVZY010000356.1:0-12320 GCA_043782885.1 Sphingomonadales bacterium
GTGGGGCTGCTTGAGGGGGGCTTCGAGGGTAGAATCCGCATTCAAGGCGAGGAAGTGGCAGCCTTGAGCGGCGATGAGAGCACGGCCTTCCGCCGCGAACGCATTGGTTTCGTTTATCAATTCCACCATCTCCTCCCAGACTTTAATGCGCTGGAAAACGTGATGCTTCCGCAACTCATCAAGGGTGCCAGCGCCGCAGATGCCGCGGGGCGGGCCGTTGCACTGCTTGGCACGCTTGGCCTGGCTGACCGAAACACGCACAAACCAAGCCAGCTCTCAGGCGGAGAGCAGCAGCGCGTTGCCGTCGCCCGCGCGCTCGCCAATGCCCCCGCACTCGTGCTCGCCGATGAGCCAACGGGCAACCTTGATGAGGCAACAGCTGATATTGTTTTTGCCGAGTTTATTGCGCTCACCCGCGAGCAGGGCAGTGCTGCGCTCGTCGCGACGCACAATGAGCGGCTGGCGGCGCGGATGGACCGGGTTGTTCGGTTGCATGATGGCGTGCTCAGTTGAAGCTGCCGGCAATCGCTCACGCCTTACAGGCTTCTCTTCCGTCCATCCTTCAGGCATACTCACACACTGCTGAGGAGAACCCCGATGAATGTTCGTGATTTTACCGTTAAAATGCCTGATGGCACCGCGCTCGCACTCTCTGAACTGCCTGCTGGGCCGATCCTGATCGTGAATACTGCCTCGAAATGCGGGTTCACGCCGCAATATGAGGGGCTGGAGAAACTACACGAGGATTATGCAGCGAAGGGCCTCACCGTGCTCGGCTTCCCGTGCAACCAGTTTGGTGCACAAGAACCGGGCGATGCGTCAGAAATCGCCAACTTCTGCTCACTCACGTATGACGTCAAATTCCCGGTGCTGGCCAAGGTGGAGGTGAACGGCGATGGTGCTGATCCGCTTTACAAGCATCTCAAAAAGGAAGCGAAGGGCCTGCTCGGCAGCCAAGCGATCAAATGGAATTTCACCAAATTCCTCGTCGACAAAGCCGGGAACGTTGTAAAACGTTATGCCCCAACCGATAAGCCGGAATCGCTGCGCGGAGATATTGAGGCGCAGCTCTGAGGAGCCAGTCTGGAAGCGGCGGGTCTGTCATCCCGCCCGGAAGCTCTAGGATACGTCAGCCTGCCAAAAATGAAAAAGGATGCTGAGCGGGTTTGAACCCAGCCCAGCACCCTTCGACATGGTCAGCGGCCGGAGTGCTCCAGCCCGGGAGACCATGCGCCGCTTAATCACACGCAGTAATTAAGCGCCAATCTCCCGAACGAACATACCCGACCTCTTGCTAGAACCATGAGACATCGGATCACCTCCTTTCGCGTTGTTGATAACGGCGTGCCCTGCCTGAGCACAATTCTTATGTGAGTCATTTTATCACGGGATTCAAGTGAAATTTTGATTTATTTTATCCGTTAGAGTGTCATAAAATCGTCATGCCCAGCTGACGCTAAAAACGTGGGAGCACGCGCGCGACACGTTGCATTTTGCCGCCGAGCCCAATAGCGCTGAACCATGCCCATTGCGCCGCTCCCGTTTACCCACTCGATCACTGGCCAGACATGGCAATGGCGCGGCACGCCCGCTGAAGCTGATTTGCGGCCCGATGATCTTATCACCCAGTTGCTGCTCGCGCGCGGCTGCCTGCGCGAAGAGCTTGACGCGTACCGCGCCCCCAGCATTCGCAACTTCATGCCTGACCCCTCTGTCTTTAAGGATATGGATGCGGCCGCCGCCCGTCTTGCAGATGCCGTGCAGGCCGGTGAGCAGGTGACGATCTTCGGCGATTATGATGTTGACGGGGCCACGTCGGCAGCCTTGCTCATCCGCTTGTTGCGTGATCTTGGCCTACCCAGCCAGCCCTATATCCCGGATCGGTTGATGGAGGGCTATGGGCCATCGGGGGCCGCGCTGGTGACACTTGCCGAGGCGGGATCAACACTGATCGTGACCGTCGATTGTGGTGCGCAGGCGTTTGAGGCGCTCGCGATGGCGCAGGCGGCAGGTGTGGATGTGGTCGTGGTTGATCATCACCAATGCGCCACCGCGTTGCCGAAGGCCTTTGCGCTGGTGAATCCCAATCGGCTCGATGAGACTGCGGAAGGGGCTGCGCACGGCCACCTCGCTGCCGTAGGCATGGCCTTTCTTCTCGGTGCGGCGCTCATCCGCAATCTTCGCGGGCGTGGCCATTTTGCCGCGCGCACCGAACCCAAATTGCTTGACCTGCTTGACATTGTCGCACTCGGCACTGTCGCCGACGTCGCGTCACTCAAGGGCCTCAATCGTGCGTTTGTCGCCCAAGGCCTGAAGGTGATGGCGGCACGACGTAACATCGGGCTGAATGCGCTGATCGAAGCCTCGCGCCTGAAGCGCGCGCCGCTGTGTTCTGACCTCGGCTTTGCATTGGGGCCGCGCATCAACGCGGGCGGACGCGTTGGCAAATCCGATCTCGGTGTCCGCCTGCTGACGACCGAAGACCCAGACGAAGCGCGCGCCATCGCTGAAGAGCTCGATCGGCTCAACACCGCGCGTCGCGCAATCGAGGCCGAGGTGCAGACGGAGGCGGAGAGCGCGGCCCGCACGCAGGATAACCGCGCCGTCGTGGTGGTGGCGTGCAACGGCTGGCACCCCGGCGTGATCGGGATCGTTGCGGGCCGCCTAAAGGAGAAGCTCAACCGGCCAGCATTGGTGGTCGCCGTGGACGAGGGGGGCGTAGGTAAAGGCTCCGGACGCTCTATTCCCGGTGTTGATCTCGGCAGTGCCGTTCTCGCCGCCAAAGACATGGGACTCCTGATTGCCGGCGGCGGGCACAAAATGGCTGCAGGGTTCACCGTCGCGGCCGATAAAGTAGATGCGTTCACCGAATTCCTTGATGCGCGGCTCGCCAGCGATGTCGCACGCGCCAATGAGAGCCGCGCGTTGCTGCTCGACGCGATCATTGCGCCCCGTGGTGTCACGCCCGCCTTGGTTGATGCGCTGGAGGCTGGCGGCCCTTATGGGATGGGCTGGCCCGCGCCACGCATTGCAGTGGGGCCGCTCCGGATCATCAAGGCGGATATTGTCGGCACAGATCATGTCCGGTTGGTGCTGGGCGGTGATGATGGCGCGAGCCTCAAGGGCGTCGCCTTCCGTCAAGCGGGCTCACCGCTAGGGCAAGCGCTGCTCGGCGCGCCGCGTGACCGCAAACTCTGGGTCGCGGGCCGGGCCAAAACAGACGATTGGGGCGGGCGCAATAAGGCCGAACTTCACATCGATGACGCTGCCTGGGCCGGTTGAGCACTGAGGAATACGGTGCGGGTTCGCAGACAGTGTCGCTGCCGATTATTGAGCAATGTCGGCTTTTGCTTGACCTCAATACGGTTTCTGGTATCCGCAAGCCGCGCCTTTCAAGGCCCCATCGTCTAGCGGTTAGGACGCGGCCCTTTCACGGCTGAAACACGGGTTCGATTCCCGTTGGGGTCACCAGCTTTTCTGCCATTTTTTGGATAATTTGATAGAAACCGTCAAATATACGTCAAATAAGCACAGGCAGAGTTAAACGGATTTCTGTGGACGGTGATGGGAATGAATTTCAAACACCATCACCATCAATCAGAGCCACGTAGTGTCACTGGCTTAAACTGGCGATCCAATCATCGATGTCTGATTCAGGCCAACGGCGGCATTTCTGAATTTTTACACCAATAGGAAAGGTTCCCCCATTCATCCATTTGTAAATTGATGAAACGCCAAATCCACATTTTGCTGCGACTTGCTTAGCATTCAGAAGACGCTCATTTTTCTTGCTCATAGAAACCTCACAAATATTAATCTAAATTGAATTTTTATTTAAAATAATATTCAACAATTCATTTTTTTCAATGATTCTAATACAATGTGATTCACCAAATTAATTATTTTAATAATACCGGCATGCGAATATTTTTTAGCGCTGTGATCAGGCTGCAGAAACCACCACAAAGCTACTTTTAATGATTTTAGATATTTGTATATAGCACGCCGGATCAGATACCAGGCATATCCGTCAATATGATTTGACTTATTCACACAAACTTCATCAGAGAACTTGATATTTTCCATGTTTTTGTTGTAGGAACGTTAACCATATTGTTCCAAGAGAAAAAAGAAAATAAATTTTCGCGAGCGATTCTGGGTTTCTGGGACGGACCGACGGATTATTTTGGCCCAACGACAACCCAACTTCCCAGCTTCTTCCGGATTCTTGGATCTGTCGCTTCGCAACGGTTATTATCGAGTGTGAAGCCCTCAAGATTACAATTCATAAGGTGGTAAATGTCACCGCTCGCCTCCGAAACTGTAATCTGCGTTTGAAGATGCGGCGGAAACGTCCCCCAAGGGCCGCTCGTCTCAGAGTAGTGCGTCTTAATCATTCCACCAATGATCGTGACCAAGAATAATACGGTGGCACAACAAAATAATTTTAAGTCGATGCGGTACCAAAATGCAGCTTCACTCGCCTGATAAGTCTCACGTTTGAGTGATGACTGTGCATGATTGGCACGATTTTCCATATCTTCAATTTTTTGTTCTAGAACTTCTAGGCCTTTCAAAACAGGCTCCATACGAGCATAAGCGTCTGCAGCTTGTACCTGAACAGAATTGATCAGTTCTTTGAAATTCATTTTCAATGTCCGGATTTCCGCCAGCCCAAGCAACATAGGCTGCATCGCAGAATCAACGGTGTGCAATAAACCTGTTCGAAAGGCTCCGGCCAGATAAAGTGTTGCGACGACTGAAACTAACATCGGATCGTTATCACCAAAATGTTCATACAATGCGTCAAAAACGACCTTCTCCTCAGCATTGGGAGACCGACGATTGATATTAACGAAAAGTGTCTGCCAGTTTTTCATTTTATTACTTTCCAAAGTTGATCTGTGAAGATACGTAGGCGCTCAAAAAGGATAGCCTTTTCATGAACGGCTGCCTTGCCCCAAATTTCTGTGAGCGTTTGTCCAGATTCGAAGGCCCGGATGGCGAAGTCGGGCAACAATGGAATTACAAATATTTTATCTGCCGGATCGAGGCTTCCGTGGGCCAATCGACCGGAGCGCCGCACTTCCGAGCGAAACGTTGTAAAATGACCGTAGCTGAATTGCTGATTATATTTTGCTTCGAATTGTCCCAACTCCTCCCGTGAAGACTCGATATAAAATATTTGGGCAGGGCTGATAAAAAGCTTATTCAAGACGGCAGGAAACTCGCCGATGAAATCGAGCATAAATTGGTTGCAGACGTTAATAATAATTTGCTTGTCCGAATGGCGCGTTACGAAGCTGACGAGGTCCATCTTCGCTTGGTCAAGATCGAATATCGCAACCAGCTCAGTCGGGACTCCTTCATTTGACAGTGCGCGAAACGCGAGACCTTTGAGCTCGGAAATTTCAACATAGGCGATTGGTCGCCCGTCCTGGATGAACATATTGCTCATCAGAGCGGCAAGGATATCACACTCATCTGCCGCCGACCGTGACGTAATGACAACTGCCGACGCGGCCAAATGTTGAGCAACAACGGTCATGGCTTGCGGGGGCAGATATTTTACCGGAGGCCGCGACATCGCAGGCAGATTAGCGGTCGCAGTCTCTGCTGACACGGGAACGATTTCAGTCTTCATCGAGAAAATCCTTCAGGTTCTGGCGAGCCACAGCAGACTGTGTGCCACACATTGGCGACGAGCGCGTTTCGGTTGAGTGTGTTTGGGCCGCGTTCGCTGACGTTACGACCAGCTGATTCGCGCTTACGGTCTCGCGTCGCTCGTCAGCATCCAACGACTCAATGTCGCAAAACTCAGCAAATGTATCAGCGGCATCACTGACAGCGCCTTCCTCTGTAGCGAATTCCAAAGCACGATTATATTCAGAATATAGCGAATTCGGATCATCCATATCGGAGGTATCAACCTCATAGCCTGGCGGCATTACATAGCCATTATATGTTGCTTCCTTACGGGCCCAGGTTGATCGGTAGAGTTGTTCGGCAAGTTTTTTTATTTCAACAGGGTGTTTGCGCGTCATATATGATTGGTAAGTGCCGGCCTCCACAGCGCGAGCAGCTGCCATGTAGTCATCAAAGCCATCGCCCGATTCATATTCACGAACCGATTTATATAAAAAACCCAATAATTCGCTCTTGGTCAAAATTGTGTCGTCAAAGGGCAAGCGAAAATTGTAATATTTTTCGAGTTCAGATGTATGCTTTTCGTTCAGCATTTTAGTCGCTAAAGGATGAAATTTATTTATTTCGGTTTCTATCAAATTCTTCATGTTATTTGACTGCTGTTCATCTGCAATTTTGCGCGCATGAAACCGTGAAAACAGTAAATTGCTATATTTTGAGTCAACAACCTGATTCGCTCTTTTGTATGATTCTGGAGAAATACCGAGCACTTCGAGCGTTATGTCGATGTCTTTATCTCGCTGCTCATGAAAAGCGCGCACAATATTCTCGGCATAGGCTCCGTTAAACCATTCACGTTCGTTCAGTTCCTTACATAGATTTAAAGCAAAATCGTGCGAAATATCGAGTTTTTTCTTTGCGAGGCGGCAAAGGTCATCGTATGTTATTGCCGCATCCTGACGATCAGGGTTCATAGCGATGTTCATCGCGAGTTTTTGGTCTGCCGACGCACATTCCACAGGAATTTCCAGATGGCCTGCAGAAAACGCTCTACCCCAGCTGTCGCCAATATCGGCGTGACGGGGGGCTTTCACCTTGTCGTTAATCAAATTCGCGAGGTAATCGAGATTTTCATCATTAAGTTGATCACATTTACTGGCAGTAACGCCCCTCTTGCGTAGCTCGTTGATGAGAACCATTTCTTCAGGGTCGACACCAACTGCTGGCGTTGGCCGCTTGCGCGGCTCAATCTTAGCGGAAGCTTTTTCGCATTCCTGTAAATAATCGGTCGCTTGAGCGGCATTGATCATCGCAACCACCGCTTGGCTGAGCGCGGACGCTTCCGCTTTCTTCGCTGATAGCATCGTTTTTCGCGCTGCCGTAAGGTGGCGCGCATGATGTGTCGTCATCAAATTTGGATTGTTGAGCGCTTGGCGCGCATCCCGCGCAGCCTGTGTCAACTTTCCATTGACGCGTTCTTCCGCAGCCAATTCAAGCTCGCATTGCTGAGTCAAGTTTGACTCAAACTCAGCACTTAAATCTTTCACCCCTTTCGCGAGCAATTCTAGAAAGAATGAAGATGATTTCGTCATTGGAACGAGATAGGAACATATAAATAAGTTGTCAATACATCATCATTTTTGAGTCAATCTATTAACCATATATATTTCATTTATTCATAAATATGTCCTGACATGATAACATAAATTGAATCTATAGTTTACCGATACGCTATATTGCTGCCCACATAGATCCGTTACCGTCTGCAAACATCGATCGTCATATTCCGAGGCCGAAATCGGCACCGGAGCTGCATTCGGCTCGTTATGTGGCCGTCGCTGGAACGTATCGTTCCCAATTTATAGCAGCGAACATGTTGGCACCCAACCATTCGACATCGGGAAACAGGCGCAATACCGCAAAAAGGGTGCAGCGCTCTGCAACCCTTTTTGCTGCCCTTTGCGATGCAAAGGGGGTGGGCCGTTGGCCGTGCGGATCTGCCGATCCTGGGGCGGCTCGCTGCGCTCGCCTTTGGCGCTGCCACCGCTTCCGCGTGGTATTAGATTTTGAACTTAAATTAACTTCGCTCCGAGTTCAGCTAGTCATTCCCCATTCGCGTAGCTAGAACGGTGACGAGCAAGTCGATGGGGATCAAATGGCACGCGGAAGACCAGCTAACAACACGGGCAGCACAGCCGATAAAGCCAAGGTCAACAATGGGGCTAACCTCGGCTTTGAGGCGCAGATGTTTCTTGCCGCCGACAAATTGCGCAAGAATCTTGAGCCGTCGGACTACAAGCACGTCGCCTTGGGCCTGATCTTTCTCGAGCATATTTCGAATGCCTTTGAGGCAAAACATGCCGCCCTGCTCGCCGAAGATGCTGCGGCGGCGGAAGACCCAGACGAATACCTCGCCGAAAACGTCTTCTGGGTGCCCGCAGAGGCCCGCTGGACGCATCTGCAGGCCAATGCCAAGCAATCGTCCATCGGCAAGCTCATTGATGATGCTATGGCCGCTATTGAGGCCGCCAATGCCGGCCTGAAAGGTGTGCTTCCCAAAGATTATAACCGCCCGGCCCTTGATAAGGTGATGCTGGGCGAGCTGATCGACCTTATCTCCAAAATCGGGATGGGCGAACCGGCTGATAAATCGAAGGATATTCTCGGCCGCGTATATGAATATTTTCTCGGCGGTTTTGCCGGCTCAGAAGGCAAACGCGGCGGCGAATTTTATACGCCGCGCTCTGTCGTGGGCACGCTCGTTGAGATGCTGGAGCCCTTTAAAGGGCGGGTCTATGACCCCTGCTGCGGCAGCGGCGGCATGTTTGTGCAATCAGAAAAGTTCGTCGAAAGCCACGGTGGCCGCATTGGTGATATTGCGATTTATGGCCAAGAGAGCAATTACACCACGTGGCGGCTGGCCAAGATGAATCTTGCCGTGCGCGGGATTGATGCCGACATCCGCTGGAACAACGCGGGCAGCTTCCACAAGGACGAACTCAAAGACCTGCGCTTTGATTACATCATCGCCAACCCGCCGTTCAACGTCAGTGATTGGGGCGGAGATCGGCTGCGCGAGGATGCCCGCTGGACCTATGGCGCACCGCCCGTTGGCAATGCCAATTATGGCTGGCTCCAGCACATACTCTGGCACCTTTCGCCGAACGGCACGGCGGGCGTGGTTTTGGCGAACGGTTCGATGTCCTCGGCGCAATCGGGCGAAGATGTCATTCGGCGTGCCATGGTGGAAGGCGATGTAGTCGATTGCATGGTCGCGTTGCCGGGGCAGCTATTCTACTCCACCCAAATTCCCGCCTGCCTCTGGTTTTTGGCACGCAACAAAAGCCCCGGCAATGGTTGGCGTGATCGGCGCGGTGAAATCCTGTTCATCGATGCCCGCAAAATGGGCGCACTCGTAGATCGCACCCGGCGCGAGTTGAGTGACGCCGACATCGCCAAAATCGCAGAAACTTATCATGCGTGGCGCGGCGAGCCGAACGTGGGTGCGTATGAAGATTCGGCAGGCTTCTGCAAATCTGCCACGCTGGAAGAAGTGCGGGCGCACAGCCATGTGCTTACCCCCGGCCGCTATGTGGGCGCTGAAGATGTGGCGGAGGACGAGGTCCCATTCATTGAGCGGTTCGCGGCACTGCACACCAAGCTTGAGGAACAATTTGCCGAGAGCGCCCGGCTCACCGATGTGATACGCGAACGATTGGCTGCGGTGATTGTTGATGGATAACATCCCCAAAATTTTTACACATTCTGGAAAACATGTAAAAATAACTCATTTTTCTTTACACGTTAAACCCGACATGCAAAAAATGTGGTATAAAATTTCACGAGACCAAAACGGATGCTGAAATCAACCTATGCCATTCCTGATCTGCCGCCGCCCGGTGCGGTGGAAACGCCCGCCGTGTTGCGCGCACTTACCAAAGCGCATCGGCATCTGGCCGAACTGAAGGGCCGCGCTGCCAGTATTCCCAATCAGGGTATTTTGATAGATACTCTGGCGCTGCAAGAGGCCAAGGCCAGCAGCGAGATTGAGAGCATCGTTACCACGCATGATGAGCTGTTTCAGGCCAGCGCCTTTCCTGAAAACCCGTCTTCCCCGGCGGCGAAGGAGGTGGCGCGATATGCTCAGGCCCTGCGCCACGGCTTTACCGAGCAACGGCGGCTGGATGGGTTGCTAACCAACAATATGATCATCGCCATGTTTCAGATGCTCAAACGCAGCGACAGCGGCTTTCGCAATACCCCCGGCACGGCACTCAAAAATGAAGAAACCGGAGAGATGGTTTATATCCCGCCACAAGAGGGAGACGCGGTAAAGGTGCATATGGGCGCGCTCGAACGTTTCATAAATGAGGACGAACAGAGCGATCTTGACCCCTTGGTCAAGATGGCGATCATCCATCACCAGTTTGAGAGCATCCACCCCTTCCCTGATGGGAATGGCCGGCTGGGGCGGATTGTCAATGTGCTGTATCTGACGCGCAGCGGCCTGTTAGAGATTCCGGTGCTGTATCTCAGCCGCTATATCACCACCCGCAAGGGCGATTATTATCGGCTGCTGCAATCGGTGCGTGATACCGGCGATTGGGAGCCATGGCTGCTCTATATGCTAAACGGCGTTGCTCAAACCGCGCAGGAAACCCTCGCGCTCATTGAGGGGATGCGCGCCCTGATGGCCGAATATAAACAACGGATCAGAACCGACCACAGCAAGATATATTCGCAGGATTTGCTCAACAATCTGTTCCGCCATCCCTATACGCGGATTGATTATGTGCAGAGTGATCTCGGCGTATCGCGCCCCACGGCGACCAAATATCTTGATGATTTGGCGGCGGGCGGCTTGCTGCACAAGCAGCGCAGCGGGCGCAATGTCTATTATATCAACCAGCGGCTGGTGGCGTTGTTTGTGGATGGGGCGGCGTGATGGGGGGTGAGTGGCGTGACGTCCTCCCGCTTTTTTCCTCCATTTTCAATGAGAGTTTTCCGGTAATGTAGCCCTGATTTTGAAGGAGCATGCCGTGAAGAAGAGTCGATTTACAGACGAGCAGATTGCCTACGCGATGAAGCAGGCGGAGACTGGTACGCCGGTGGCTGAAGTCATTCGCCGGATGGGGATTTCGGAGCAGACATTTTATCGATGGAAGAAGCTGTATGGCGGCTTGGGTGTTGGCGAGTTGCGACGGCTCAAACAGTTGGAGGATGAGAACCGGCAGCTCAAGCGATTGGTTGCCGACCTCAGCTTGGACAAGCATATTTTGCAGGACGTTCTGTCAAAAAAAGTCTGAGGCCTGATCGGCAGCGCGAGATTGCCCGGTACGTCCAGTCGAGCCATGCGGTCAGTGAACGGCGCAGCTGCGCCATCCTGACCTTTGACCGGCGGAGCATAAGATACCGGTCAGTCAGAGCTGATCAGACGCCTCTGCTGATGCGCATCCGGGATATCGCGCAGACCCGGATGCGATACGGCTATTTCCGGATTTACATTCTGCTGCGACGGGAGGGCTGGGTCGTGAACCACAAGCGTGTTTACCGGCTGTACCGCGAGGATGGCCTGAGCCTGCGGCTCAAGCGGCCTCGTCGGCACATCAGCGCTGTCCAGCGGGAGCGCCAGCCCGCCGCCACGGCAGCCAATGATCTGTGGGCGATGGACTTCGTATCCGACGCGCTGTTCGATGGCCGGCGACTTCGAGCGCTAACGGTCGTTGACGCTTTCACCAGAGAGGCACTGGCGATCGACGTTGCTCAGGGTATCAAAGGAGAGCAGGTTGTCGAGGCAATGACACGGATTGCGATCACCCGGGGTGCGCCGCGTGCCATTCGAGTGGACAACGGACCTGAGTTCATCTCGAAGGTGCTGGATCGCTGGGCTTATGAGAATGAGGTGAAGCTGGACTTCTCTCGCCCTGGCAAGCCCACCGACAACGCCTTCGTGGAAAGCTTCAACGGCCGACTGCGGGATGAATGTCTCAACACACATTGGTTCTTGTCTTTGGATGACGCTAGGAGCAAGATTGAGGCGTGGCGACGGGACTATAATGAGTGCCGTCCTCACACCTCGCTTGGCTGGATGACACCAGCCGAATTTGCTTCATCAGTCGGGGTTAACCCCGACTGATGAAGCCGGGAGGCTAACATTGAACCCGGACACGAAACCGGGGGACCGTCACATCATGGTCGGACTCTAATCACTTCTGGAGGAAAATCAGGGGGTCACGTCAGGTCAGCCTCAAAGTGGCGTTCATAACTGTTGACGGACGCAATGTCCCACTGTCCGCAGGTCTCGCCGCCACAGCGGATATTCGCACCGGGTCGCGCAGCATCATCAGTTATTTGGTTAGCCCGCTGGCAACGACTGTTTCGCAGGCCGGACGTGAGCGGTGATGATGTGACACTCGATATGACTACATCTAATGATTTTCGAATATCTTGATCATCAAATTTATTAAATACGTTATTTAGTGAATTATTTAACTTGTTTTAGATATTCTTTACAGATTTGACTATTATTGAATTACTTCATAGCGCTGAGAGTGCGGATATAGTTGATCCGATATCGAAGGATAGGGCGCTCAATGAGTTTCATATTGACGTAGCCAATCGGAATCATGAGCAAAAAACAGAGAAAGCCGAACATCATCGCGAGGTAAATATTT
>JAYVZY010000357.1:0-1629 GCA_043782885.1 Sphingomonadales bacterium
CGATTGTGGGGATTGAATTAGTCCGGTTCATTGGGGCAGGGCGCAAAGGTCAATACTTTGGCATCGGCTCGCTGCCGTTGATCTTTGCCCCATGTGCCATCGCATTTTACGCCGTCACGCTGGAGGTTCCCCAATTCGCACAAGGATGGAGCCCGGCCGTCTTGCATCAAGATCAACTGCTCTCCGCTCGCGTTCGCGCTGCCACCAAGCCGGTCATATCCGATGAAATGGTGCTCTTGAAACGCAGCGGTCAGCAAGTTCTTTGGGAGCCGATGATTTTCCAGGAGTTGACCCAAATGGGCACATGGGATGAGCAACCGTTCCTGAACCGTGTCCGCGCGCGGCAATTTGCAATGTTTATTTTGCGCGACGATCATACAATATCGCCCGGTTTGGAGCGGGCACTCGCTGATGCGTACCCTGTTATTGAGAAACAAGCTGGATTTACGATACACCTGCCTGCCGTCCAAAAATCTGAGGCTCGTCCATGACCAACTCCAAGCCAACGCGGTTTGCCCTCACCGCCACACTCTCGATCATGTTTCTTGCCCTTGCCTGGCGGCTCTTTCTGTTTCTCAGCGTGAGCGCCCAAGCCCTCAATTGGCCTTATGAGCTGGATTATGGCGAGGGGATCGTTTGGCAACAGGCGAATCTCATGTTTACCCCAGAGGCTTATAGTTCGATTGATGGCTTCCCGAGCATCGTGTTCCATTACCCACCGCTCTATCATGTCGTGACGCGCGCTGTTGCGGCTCTCACTGGCGCAAATATGCTTATCGCGGGGCGCTTGGTTTCGATCGTATCGACCTTGCTGATCGGCCTGTTTGCTGGTTTGATCGCGAAACAAACGGTGCCTGAACCGGCCGCTCCTGCCGCAAGGACTATCGCCGCCCTCACCGCCGCGCTTGCTGTCTTCACACTATACCCCGTCGACTTTTGGGGTGCGCTCATGCGTGTGGATATGCTGGCGATTGCGCTCAGCCTGTGTGGTTTTTGGCTCGGGCTCAGAGCTTTTGATCGCCCAAAATTCATTTATGCTGCCGCGCTGTGTTTTGTCGCAGCGGTTTATGCCAAACAAACATGCCTTGCTGCGCCTGCTGCGCTGTTCGGTCTTATGCTGTGGCTTCGTCCGGCACTCGCGGTGCGCGGAATCGTTGCCTGCATCGTTATTGGCTTGGCTGCGCTTGGTGCGCTAGATTGGGTGACGGATGGGGGCTTCCACCGTCATATCATTTTCTACAACCTTAATCGTATTGATTGGTCGCGACTCTGGAAACTCGCGATTTTAATTCAGAGTGAGGAACTGTTGGTCATCGCTGGAGCGTTGACACTCTTTTTTACCGTCGAGCATTGGCGTCGATCCTCTTCCGACAGGTCATTGCGTGCTCTGGCATCTCAGCCTGCGCACCGAAATTATGCGGCTGTTCTGGCTCATGCCCTCACCACGACCATGACGTTACCAACAATTGCCAAATTGGGATCAAACCTAAATTACGCGATTGAGTGGATGGTCGTGACCGCAATTGTGGTCGGTGCCGGACTGGGCCGTGTCCTGTCGCGCAAAGCCGCTCAGAAAAGCCAGGACGGTCAGCAGACCCAGGATGCCATTCGGTTGCTCTTAATTCCAGC
>JAYVZY010000358.1:0-2372 GCA_043782885.1 Sphingomonadales bacterium
CGCCTTGGCGCGCACGGTGGGCTGGGTGGCACAATGGAATGAGATGATCTCTGACCCTGATCAGAAGATTGGTCGTCCGCGCCAGCTTTATACCGGGCCGGTGCAGCGCGATTATGTTCCGGTGGCGAAGCGCTAGTTACTGCGTTGGCAGGGTGAGTATGAAGCGGGCACCCTGCCCCGGCGCGCTGTCGACGCTTATGTCCCCGCCCATCGCGCGGGCGAGCTTGCGCGAGATGTAGAGGCCCAGTCCGGTTCCTCCCGGCTCATTCTTGTCCAACCGCGCAAATTTCTCAAAGATGTGTTCGTGCGCCTCTGCGGGAATGCCTTTGCCTTGATCCGCAACGACAATTGCCGCCAAATCCCCCTCTTGTTCAGGCCGCACCCAAACCACTGAACCGGGTGGGGAATAGCGCACGGCATTGCCGACCAGATTGACCATAATTTGCAGTATGCGTCGGAAATCGCCGCGTGCTACCAGAACCTCATCGTCTGCGGGTGCATCAATCCGAATGTTTCGGTCCGTTGCGCGCACACCCAACAGGCTTGCGGCGCGACGGGCAACGTCTGCCAAATCAACCGCATCACCTTCAATTCGGAAATCCGCTGACTCGATGTTTTGTGCCTCGTTGAGGTCATCCACCAACCCAAGGAGATGCCGGCCGGCTGCTGCAATATCGGTCGCGTAATCAACATAATGTTGGTCAACGGAGCCGTCCTTCTGCCCCAATATGTCATCTGCCTGTGCGACGATGCGCTCTAGTGGCGGCCGAAGCGCGCGGTCTATTTCCGGCACCGGGCTGGTGCTCTCCGCTAAATGGTGTGCAGGTGGCGCTGACTCAGCCTGGGCAAATGTCATGTGCGCCACGCCGCGCCAACCCATATGGCGACCCTGCGTATCGATAACGGGAAGGCCCGAGAGCACGACCCCGCTTCCATCCTCGCGTAGCTCCGCAGTTTGACCGCTGAAGCGCGCGCGCGACGACAGCGCTTGCAAAATTGGAAAATTGCCATCGTCATCTGATGTGAATGAAAAGATCTGCGGGAGCGCTAGCCCTAAAAGCGGCTGCCGACCATGATGGTTTCGAATACCAATAAGCTTCAAATGGCTGTCACATTCCCACAGCCATTCAGCGGCCTGACGCGTATCTTGCGTGTTAAAACGAGCGATCGACTGTGCCAGCGTGTTCCACCCCTCGATTTCAAGGGTCACATGATCATGGTCTGGCTTAGCCCGCACAAGCAAATCAAGGTCATTGCCGTGCGATGCGGCGATGACATTGCGGCTCACCAGCACGCCTAAATTTTGAGCGAGTCTTGCAATAGCCGCCAACTTGGGAACGGCCAAAACGCCGCCTTCGATGCCGCCAGCCTGCAACTGGAGGGCAAGCAAAGGCCGGTCAGCGGAGACCAGCCGCCCTTGCGCGTCAACACGCCCTGATACGCTTTGCGGCGTGGTCAGAGCCATTGCATCATGCTCATGCGATAAGACGGGTTTACGCTCATCCTCAACCATTAGCCGAGATAAGGTTAATGTTCGTCTAAGACCGTTTATACCGGATCAGGATAAAGCTGGTGATAACAGAATACGCTGTCATCACGCCCAGCCCAAGCAACGGGAATTTCGTTTGAAGCGCAATAAGCATGATCATCGCCACGGTATCCGGCGTTGCGCGCCAAATGGGAAGATCACGCCCGCCAGCAAACCACGGGTCGGCCTGCGAAAGGCGCACCATTTCGATCACCGTCCATACACTCAGGACCAAATAGCCCCAGTTCGCGCCATATTCGAGCATCTGCCGCGTGATGAACAGCAGGGCGAAACCGCCGATGACGATCCGTGCCCTGCTCAGCCATTCAAGTTGTGCCCCACTGTGCAACGATAAACCGCGTAAACGGCGTGCGATGACGCCCATACATCCGGACAGCAAAAACAACAGGAGCGCGACATCTGGCGCTTTCGACCAGCTGCCAACAAGCGAAATCGCCAGCGTGAGCAACGAGAGCAGGCCGAGCGATACGGCGAACCAACCTGAGTCAACGCCTCTGCGCAACAAAAGCGGCATGAGGATCGACGCGATTGGCGTCCAGACAAACTGTTCCAACACCCCGCTTTGTGGCTGCAATTGGGTGGCAATCAGGTCGCGATCAAACGCCCGGGCGTCATTGGCACAGCCAATATGGGCAATAAGTGGAGCCGCCTCCGCTTTCAAATCGATACACTCGTGCGGCACATTAGACTGAACTGCACGACGCAGCACTGTCGAACAAAAATCCCATTCTCCCAGTTCGGCGGCCGTTGTACGAACAAGGCTCCCTGCGACGCACGCAACGCCCGCCCAAGATTCCTGCGCATTGATACGCTCAGTAGCACC
>JAYVZY010000359.1:0-1594 GCA_043782885.1 Sphingomonadales bacterium
GGGGTTCATCTGGCGACTGCAGGATGACGGGGGTAACGCAACTGATGTTCAACTGACTCCCGATCCGCTTCTCATCGTCAACATGTCGGTTTGGTTGGAAGCGGCGGCGCTCTTTGATTTCGTTTACCGCAGTGCCCACACGCCGGAAATGGCACGACGACGCGAGTATTTCGGGCTGTTTGAGGGCACCTATCAAGCGCTGTGGTGGATACCGTCAGGCCATATACCAAGTGCCGATGAAGGCCTCTCACGGCTTTGGCGGCTGGATCGTTACGGCCCAAGCGAATATGCCTTCACCTTCAAAGCGCGCTATCCCGCGCCGGACGCGATGGGCCTGCCTATAGACATGAAACCTGATCCGTGGTGCGTGGGGCGTGCCTGAGCCCATCGCGCCACCACTTGCGCAGCTTGCCCTGCGCGGATTGTGCCCCAAATGTGGCGCACGAGGGATGTTTCAAGGCGTGATCGCGTTCGCACCAAAGTGTGAGAGCTGCGGCCTCGATTACAGTACCTTCAACGTCGGTGATGGCGCAGCAGCCTTCCTGATCTTCATCGTCGCGGGCATTGTGTTCGCGGGCATCATTATCGTCAGCATCAATTTCAACCCGCCGTGGTGGGTTCATGTCTTGCTTTGGCTCCCGCTCACATTGATCCTGACCCTCGTCTTGCTCCGAGTCTCGAAGGCGCTACTGCTCGCAATGGAATACAAAAACGCCGCCCGCGAGGGGGCATTGAAGAAATGAAGAAACTCCCGCTTTTACCAACTTTGCTTGTCGCTCTTGCCGTCGGGATCATGATTTGGTTGGGACTGTGGCAACTTGATCGGCTGCATGCGAAGCAAACCGCGCTCGCCGCCTATAGCACCAGCTCGGATGGTGCACCGCTCGCCTTTCCTGCCACATATTCCAAAGACACTGCCAAGCAGTTCGCCTTCCGGAAGGGCACGGGCTATTGCGCGCTCGTCACCGAATGGAGCGCAAGCGCTGGAGCCAATGCGCAGGGCGAATCGGGCTGGAGCCACTTCGCGAATTGCTTCACTGGAGAGGCGCAAGCCCAGCCGATGCTCGTCGATATAGGGTGGTCACACAGCAAGGAAAACCCGCAATGGCAGGGCGGTCAAGTCAACGGCACCATTGCTCCCGATAACGCCCATATCCTCAAAATCGTCGCCGACGAACCGGCTTACGGGCTGGAAGCCAGCGCCCGCCCCTCTCTGGAAGACATCGATAATCCTTATCAGGGGGCCTATTGGTGGGTGTGGTTCACGTTCGCGGCCTTGGCGCCGGTGATCTACATACTGGCGTTGCGCCGCCGCGCGAGCTAAAGCGCGCCGCATGAACTATGTGAGCACTAGGGGCGGAGCGCCCATCCTCGATTTTGAAGCCGTCACGCTGGCGGGGTTGGCCGCCGATGGTGGGCTGTATGTGCCCCAAAAATGGCCGCATTTCTCCGCCGCAGATGTCAGCGCGATGCGCGGACTGAGCTATGTTGAGACCGCCGTCCGCGTCATGATGCCCTTTATTGGAGATGCACTCACAGAGGCACAACTTCGCGAGTTGTGCACGCAAGCCTATGGCAGTTTCAGCCACGCTGC
>JAYVZY010000360.1:0-1615 GCA_043782885.1 Sphingomonadales bacterium
GCGGTGAAAGTGATGAACATTTTGGTGCACCGGAAGGGAGTCGAACCCCTGGCCTCTGCCTTCGGAGGGCAGCGCTCTATCCAGCTGAGCTACCGGTGCGTGGGGCACCGCCTAGCATCGCCTGCGGTTTGATGCCAGTAGCTTTTCTATATGTCACGAAAACACCTCGGGAGCGGTGAGACGTTAATCAAAAACAAAGGTCATCCCGCTATCGCGCTTTGAGTTAGGATGCCATACATGAAATTTACCCTACTTCATTCACGCGGCGGCGATTATATGGTCGCTTTGCAGAACATCGCCTATTTGCGCAACGATGAAAACGGCCAAACCAAAATCGGCTTGATCGGCGGGGATTCGCTCCTCGTCGTCGGCAGCATGGACGATGTCGTGGCTAAAATTATGGTCAGTGCGGCGACAGATAAATCCAACCCTTCAGCCTGATAAGCTAGGCTGTTGCCGGAGGCTCGTCGCCCTCCATTGGCACACTCGTATCGCTTTCCGCTTCGTCCTCAACTTCGATGTGCGCCGCACTCACGACGTGTTCGTTATGCGCCACGTTGAAGAGCTTCACTCCTGCTGAGTTGCGGCCGATGACGCGCATCTCAGAAATATCGGCGCGGATCAGTTTTGCCTGATCCGTAACGAGCAGCAATTGCTGCCTGTTGGTCACCGGGAAGCTGGCGACAACATCGCCGTTGCGCTCAATATTGTCGATGTTGATCAGCCCTAAGCCACCACGGCCCTTGCGCGCATATTCGTAGCTTGACGATTTCTTGCCATAGCCATTGGCGGTCACGGTGAGGATGAACTGTTCTTTTTCTGCCAGTTCCGTCATCCGCTCTGGCGAGAGCGTCGGCGCGTTCTCATTATCTTTCCAAGGGGCCGCTTTCAGATACGCCTCGCGCTCTTCAGTTGTGGCGCCAGAGCGGCGGAGCACCGAGAGCGAGATCACCTCATCATCCGCACCCACGCGCATTCCGCGCACACCAATGCCTGTGCGGCTGGCAGAGGCACGAATGTCCGATCCCATGAACCTCACCGCCTTGCCCCCGCGTGAGGCGAGCAAGATGTCATCGCCCTCCGTGAGCAGCGCAACGCCGATCAGCCGATCCATGCTGCCCTCGTCGAAGCGCATCGCGAACTTGCCTGCGGTCGGAATGTTGGTGAAATGGATCATGCTGTTGCGCCGCACCTGGCCGAGTGCGGTGGCGAACATGACATGGAGCTTCGCCCATTCCGCCTCATCTTCCGGCAACGGTAGCACGGTCGAGATCGTCTCGCCATCCGCCAGCGGCAGCAGGTTAATCATCGGTCGACCGCGCGTGTTCGGGCCGCCTTCGGGGAGCTTCCACACCTTCATCCGATAGACTTTGCCGGCGGTGGAGAAGAACAGCACCGGCGTATGTGTGCTCGTCACAAACATTTCCGAGACGGCATCTTCGTCTTTGGTCGCCATACCCGCACGGCCCTTGCCGCCGCGCTTTTGGGCACTGAACGTGGCGAGTGGTGTGCGCTTGATGTATCCGCCGAGGGTGACGGTGACCACCATCTCCTCGCGCTCCATCAGGTCTTCATCGTCGATACCGTCGGCAGCAGCAGTGATCAGTGACCGGCG
>JAYVZY010000361.1:0-3891 GCA_043782885.1 Sphingomonadales bacterium
CATCATATAGCCGGAAAGCCGCGTGTCTTTGCCAATCACCACGCGGTGGCGGTGATCGCCGCGCAGAAAGTGCTTGCCCGCCGCCATGCCCACTTTCATTGCGACTTCAGCAGTCATCGGTGCCTTGTTGGTGCGGCCGCGAATGCCATCCGTGCCGAAGAATTTACGCTTGCTCATACTCTATCCTCACTTCAGCCGCGCCGCCACGCGGGCAATTGCGATCAGCTCCGCCTGCAACAAAATCCCCGCACTTGCCGATGATGCCATAACGCCGCGACGGGCGGCGAGCAATCGGCTGTGCGCGGTGGCGAGACGGGGCGGTGTCCAGCGGCTGAGCTGGCGGGTGACGGCGGGCTTTTCCTTCCAGAACAATCCGCGTGCACCGCGCTCAATGGCGCTTTCAATGCTGGCTCCCGCCTCCACATCGCCGCGCAGTTTCGCCAGCAGCAGCACCCGCACCGCGAGCTGATTGAGAATGCGCACCGCGTCATCGCCCAGCAAAACTACCTCGCTCGCCACCTCTGCCGCCTTACCATCCATCACCGCATTGACGAGAATGCCAATATCGCCCTCGTCGCTGTCCGCCCCCAGCGCGTCGATGGCGGCAGACGTAAGCTCCTGTGGCGCTTCAGGCATCGCATCAAGATAGAGCGCGAATTTGATGAGCTCTTGTCGGATGACCGCTTGATCTTCGGCACAATAGGCCACAATTTGTGCAGCGGTGCCTGTGTCGATCCGCAGTCCCAGCTCGCGGCCAATCTCCACCACTAGCCGCGACGCATCGCGCGCTTCGGGGAAATAATTCTGGGCGCACAGCACCGCCGGGTCATTCTCCAGCCGCTTTACGAGCGCGTTTGTCTTCTTCAAATCACCTGAGATCAACACGACCGGCGTGTCGGTGGCAGCGCCTTCGAGCAGCGCCTCAACCGCCGCCAAAGCCTCATCCCCCGCCTTCACCCGCACCCAGCGCTTGGTGGCGAACATCGAGAATGCGGCGGCCTCATCTGAGAGCCGCGCGGGATCTTCCTTCAGCGTGGCACCGTCGAGATCGATCCGCTCGGCATCCGCGCCCAGTGTCTTGCCCAACGCATCCGCCTGCGCACGCGAGGTGGCTTCATCGGGGCCAAACAGAAAATAGAGCTTATATTTTGGATCGAAAGCAGCGACCGCGCGCGCGATATTTGCGCCTTTGACGATCATTTCGCCGGCTTGGTGCGCTCGGCATACAGCGCCACGCGCGCGACGATCTGATCTGCCACCGTCTGCATCAGCCGCTCAAGCGCGCTGTTCTCGGCGGTGATCACCGCATATTCCGAGCTAACGACGTCAACTGATTCATCCGATCCCGCAGTCGCATCAAGCACTGTCGTGCCCGCAGCCGCATCAATCAGCTTGAATCGCGCGCGCAATGCCCGCCGCTCGCGGGTCACGGCCACGTCGCGCCGCAGGCCAAAGCCGGTGATCTTATCATCAAGCTCCACCTCAAGCCGATAACGCGCTGTGCTGGCAGACGATGCACCAAAGCGATCCTTCAGCGCATTGTGCATCAGCCAGCCCGCTTTGCCGTCAATCCCGGCGACATCAACACTGCCGAGGAACTGCCCGACGGCGCCATGCGATCCATCCGAATAAAGCGGATGCAGGCCGCAACCAGACAGCATAGGGGGGAGCGCGAAGGCGAGCGCAAGGGCGGCGAAACGTTTCATGCGACGATGTTCACCAATCTGTCCGGCACCACAATGATTTTCTTTGGTGTGGCACCGGCGAGCACGGTGACGATCTTGGCCGAAGCAAGCGCGGCGGCTTCCAGCGCGGCTTTGTCCATGCCCTTGGCCACCGTCAGCGTATCGCGCAATTTGCCGTTGATTTGCACCGCGATGGTGACTTCATCATCAACAAGCAGCGCGGGATCGTGCGCGGGCCAGTGCTGGTCTGCAATCAGGCCGGAGCCACCGAGCCGTTCCCAGCCCTCTTCAGCGAGATGCGGCAGCATGGGGGCGATGAGCCTGACGAGCGCGTGGATGGCGGCATTGCGCGATGCGGAGGGCTTGGCCTTTTCCAGATCGTTCGCCAGCCCATGCACCTTCGCGACCGCCTTGTTGAAGGCGAGCGCCTCAATGTCGGTGGCAATGCCCGCGATGGCGCGGTGAAGGAGCTTGTCGAGGGCGGGGTCATCGTCGCGCTCCGGTACTTCGTCATTCCCGCGAAAGCGGGAACCTATCTCAGCGTTCGGCGCTTGCTCCCCGATGGGTCCCCGCTTTCGCGGGGAAGACGACTCAGAAATTTCAGTTGACGTATTGACCGACTCAATCAGCCGCCACAGTCGGTTGACGAACCGCCACGTCCCCTCAATCCCCGCTTCCGACCAAGGCAGGTCGCGCTCGGGCGGCGAGTCCGACAGCATGAACCAGCGCACCGCATCTGCGCCATATTGATCGAGAATGGTATCGGGATCGACGACATTCTTCTTTGATTTCGACATTTTCTCGATGCGGCCCTGAGTAACCTCAAGTCCGGTTTCGCGCTCAGCAAGATAGCGTCCGTTACTATCCTCCTTCCATTCGACCTCATCGGGGGATAACCAACGTATACCTACCGGTGGACCTTCGGAAACGTTGTTGTATTCCTGAAAATAATAAGTCTCGTGCGTCACCATGCCTTGCGTGAACAGGCCTTTGAACGGTTCCGTCACATCCAGCTTGCCGATGCGGTGAAGCGCGCGCGTCCAGAAGCGGGCATAGAGCAGGTGCAGAATCGCGTGCTCCACGCCGCCGATATATTGCCCCACGGGCAGCCACGCCTCGGCCTCGGCTTTGTCGAACGGCTTATCCTTAGGCTGGCTGGCGAAGCGGATGAAATACCACGACGAATCCACAAAGGTATCAAGCGTGTCGGTCTCGCGCCGCGCCGGTTCCTTGCAATTCGGGCAGGCTACATGCTTCCATGTCGGGTGACGATCGAGCGGATTGCCCGGCACGTCAAACGTCACATCCTCGGGCAGCACAATCGGCAATTGCGCGCGCGGCACGGGCAGCACGCCGCAGAAATCGCAGTGGATAATCGGGATCGGCGTGCCCCAATAGCGTTGGCGCGACACGCCCCAATCGCGCAGCCGCCAGACGGTTGTGCCCTCGCCCCAGCCTTCATTTTCGGCGCGGGCGATGACTTGCCGTTTCGCCTCATCGACACTCAGGCCGTTGAGGAATTCGGAGTTCACCAGCTTGCCGGGGCCGGTGTAAGCCTCATCGCCCTCAAATTCGGCTTGCGTATTCTCGCCATCGGCCACCACCCGGATGACGGGCAGGCGGTAGCGCCGCGCGAAATCCAGATCGCGCTGATCATGCGCGGGGCAGCCGAACACCGCGCCCGTGCCATAGTCCATCAGCACGAAATTCGCGACATAGACGGGCAAAGTGCGCGCGGGATTAAGCGGGTGATGCACGCGCAGGCCGGTATCAACACCCTTCTTTTCCATCGTCTCGATTTCAGCCGCCGCAGTGCCGGTGAGTGCACAATCAGCGATGAAATCTGCCAGACGCGGGTTGTGCTCAGCGCACTGCTTGGCGAGCGGATGCTCGGCGGCGATAGCAGCGAAACTCGCGCCAAACATGGTATCGGGCGCGCTGGTGGAGAAGCGCAAACTCAGCCAATGGTTCCTGAAAATTACCGACTTTGCCGAGGAATTGCTGGAGGGGCTGGATACGCTCGACCAATGGCCCGAAAAAGTGCGGACGATGCAAGAGAATTGGATCGGGAAGTCGCAGGGGCTGAAGTTTTCGTTTGATGTTGTGCAGGAGAAGGACAATCCTTCGACAAGCTCAGGACGAACGGAGTTTGTTGATCCGTCATCCCCAACCAAAACCGTTCGCCCTGAGCTTGTCGAAGGGTTGC
>JAYVZY010000362.1:0-2031 GCA_043782885.1 Sphingomonadales bacterium
CGTCGCCACATCCGACAAAGGGCTGGCAGGCGCGTTCAACACCAACATCGTCCGCCTCGCCCGCAAAACCGCGCTGGAGATGCAGGCGCAGGGCAAGACGGTGAAGTTCTACATCATCGGCCGGAAAGGGCGCGATCAGTTGAGCCGCACCTTCCGCTCGCAGGTTGTCCACACCATCGAACCGGGCGATCTTTCCAAACTCAAATTCGCCGATTCGCAAGCCATCGCCGCTGATCTCACCGCGCGCTATGACGCAGGTGAGTTTGACGTTGCGCACCTGTTCTTCTCGAAATTCGTGAGTGTGCTGGCGCAAGAGCCGACGCAGCAGCAGATTATTCCTGTGGCATTGCCGGAGGGCGGCGCTGCCCCGACTGGCGGCGCATCCGTCGAATATGAGCCCGATGAGGAAACACTGCTCACCGCGCTCTTGCCGCAGAATCTCGCCGTGCAACTTCACCGCGCTACGCTCGAAAACGCCGCCTCCGAGCAAGGCAGTAAGATGACCGCGATGGACAACGCCACGCGCAACGCGGGCGATATGATCAACAAACTCTCGATCATCTACAACCGCACGCGCCAAGCCGCGATCACCACCGAACTCGTTGAAATTATCTCAGGCGCAGAAGCGCTCTAAAGCTTAAACCAAGGAAACGAACATGGCCACCGCACCTACCGCAACCAAGGCTCCCGCAGCCAAGAAACCCGCAGCGCCCCGCGCCGCTGCTGCAAAAGCACCTGCCGCGTCGAAAGCCGCAGTATCCGCCGCCACCGGCCGCATCAGCCAAGTCATTGGCGCGGTCGTTGACGTGCAGTTTGAGGGTACGCTGCCCGCTATTCTTTCGGCGCTGGAAACGACGAACGGCGGCAACCGGCTTGTGCTTGAAGTCGCGCAGCATCTTGGTGAGAACATCGTCCGCACCATCGCGATGGATGCGACCGAAGGCCTCACGCGCGGCCAGCCGGTGACGGATACCGGCTCGCAAATCCGCGTGCCCGTTGGCCCGATGACGCTTGGCCGCATTCTGAATGTGATCGGTGAGCCGATTGACGAGCGCGGGCCAGTGAATGCGCCAAGCACCATGCCAATCCACGCTGAAGCTCCTGCCTTCGTTGACCAATCTACCGAAACCTCGATCCTCGCCACCGGAATTAAGGTCATCGATCTCTTGGCGCCTTATGCAAAGGGCGGTAAGATCGGTCTGTTCGGTGGCGCGGGCGTCGGCAAGACGGTGCTTATTCAAGAGCTGATCAACAACATCGCCAAGGGCCACGGCGGCACCTCGGTGTTCGCGGGCGTGGGTGAGCGGACGCGTGAAGGCAATGACCTTTACCACGAGTTCCTCGATGCCGGCGTCATCGCTAAGGATAAGGATGGCAACCCGACACCAGAGGGCTCGAAAGTTGCGCTGGTGTTCGGCCAGATGAATGAGCCTCCTGGAGCGCGTGCGCGTGTGGCGCTTTCGGGCCTCACGATTGCCGAGTATTTCCGCGACGTTGAGGGTCAGGACGTGCTGTTCTTCGTCGATAACATCTTCCGCTTCACACAGGCAGGTTCGGAAGTGTCGGCGCTGTTGGGCCGCATTCCTTCGGCTGTGGGTTATCAACCGACACTTTCTACGGACATGGGCCAGTTGCAAGAGCGCATCACGTCCACCAACAAGGGGTCGATCACCTCGGTGCAGGCGATTTACGTGCCACCCAAAGGGGAGACAATCTGCGTATAATCATACAATTTACCGGGCCGGCAAATTATATTTAGAGAACGAAATTATGCTTGCTCAAGCTCGAAAATTCCGATCAACAATGTCGCCGGGATGAGGATAAGCGATCAGAACCTAAACAGATTGAACGTCCTCAAGGCCATTCGTCGTTGGGCGCCTATCTCGCAAATGGAACTACCTGGGATTACAAGACTTTCCGGCGGCACCATCACGCAGCTTACATCTGACCTCCTCAAGCGACAAATAATCCTTGAAGAAAAAGAAGATACAAAGCGACCAGGGCGGCCTCGCACCTTTCTTTCGATCAATG
>JAYVZY010000363.1:0-2120 GCA_043782885.1 Sphingomonadales bacterium
GAAGACAGCCTCGTCGCATGCGGGCCGGGCGTTGAACGGATTGCTGAGGAGGTCGCGCTGCTCTTCCCCGATGCCAGACGCGCGATTGCGACATCTGACACCCTGTCCTCCCCCGCCAAGGTTGGCGCTTTTGTGGCAAATATGGAGGCGGGCGCCATTGATATTGTCATCGGCACACAGTTGGTCACGAAGGGCTATCACTTTCCGCAATTGACGCTGGTTGGGGTCGTTGATGCCGATCTAGGCCTTCAAGGCGGCGATCTGCGTGCAGCGGAACGCTCTTTTCAGCAGATCTCGCAGGTCGCGGGGCGTGCGGGGCGTGCGGCCAAGCCAGGGCGGGTGTTTATCCAGACCCACGAGCCGAGCGCTCCAGTCATTCAGGCGCTCATCAAAGGTGATCCGGAGGGCTTTTATGCAGCCGAAGCTGCCGCACGGAGAGACGCGGGCGCTCCGCCGTTTGGTCGCTTTGCCGCCATTATCGTTTCATCCGAAGACAAAGCCGCCGCCGATTCGCTCGCCACGCAGCTTGGCCGATCCGCGCCCAGAGCTTCGAGTATCAGCGTTTACGGCCCTGCCCCCGCGCCGCTGGCGATGCTGCGTGGGCGGCATCGGTTCCGGCTATTGGTGCATGCCAAACGCCAAGCGAATGTGCAGGGCTTCATACGAACGTGGTTGGGAGCGCATGCGGTGCCGCGCAACGTGCGCGTTTCGATTGACATTGATCCGTATAGCTTTGTTTAGCGCGCGGTGCCGCTGACGAGTTTACCTAACGTGCGCATTGCCTCGTCCAGCGTGCTCTCGCCCTCGTGCACTCCTTGTGGCGCGGATGGAACCACCGAGAGCGGCGGCACAAGCGCGTTCGACGTTGAGTGGTCGGTAGGTGCTGGTTGAGCGACGGGCGGTAACGGAGGGGTTGGTGTCCGGTTGGCCAACCCCGCTTCTAGCCGCGCAATCATGTCTTGCAGGCTCATCGTGTCAGCTAATTCGGCCTTTTCAGGTGCCATCATGGGACTAACTGTCGTGGATTGTGTCACCAGCTGAGGCGTAGCTGGTGCGTCAGGGGGAATCTCGCTCAACTGAGCATCCTCCAGCCATGAGTATTTCGGCCGATAGGGTTGTGCCTCATCCAAAGCGGCTCTGGGCGTGGGGTTTTCCTCCGCAGCATCCTTCTGCTTCGCGCGTTCTAGAACTTCATCTGACATGAGCGGTGCACCCAGCTCTTGGTCAGCAAAAATAGGTCGGCGTGACGCGGAAATCTCCTCAACCACGCCGTTCGTATTGTCCACTGCGAACGTTTGGGCATAGAAATGGGGGGGGCGTTTGCGCGCCTTGATCGCCTGGAGAATGAGGAAAGGCCCCACAATCGCCAGCGCGGTTCCCAATCCGGCCAACACCGCTAACAGCGACCGCGCTTTTAAGCCCAATGGCGGCTTTGCAGCATGGATCACGTGATGAACGCCGCTTGCCAGCATGCCGCGCTCGAGCTGCCAAAGCGGTGCTGCGAGGATCAAGAGTGCAACGGCGAGCCCAAAAAACGCCGCACAATAATAGGCCAAGGGCAAACGGGTCAGCCGCGAAACATCAAACGCCATCAGTCACTTCCTTCAGACTCACCGCTGAGTCAGCTTGTGGTAAACGGGTTCATAACGGGAAATGTTTGACAACCAGTTACGATCCCGCTCAACAAATGTACGCGCAACGTCCCGCTGCGCCTCCCAGCCCCCGCGATCCGCCAATATCTGTGCCAAGGCCTGGGCGCAGGCTGCGGGATCATCGGGCGCAAACAGCGTGCCCGTTATGCCATCTTCGATTAACTCACGGTGACCGCCGACATCAGACGCCGCCACCAAGCGGCGCTGCGCCATCGCTTCGAGTGGCTTGAGCGGTGTCACCAAATCCGTGAGTCGCATCTTCTTGCGCGGATACGCCAGAATATCGATCAGGCTATAATAGCGCTCCACCTCTGTGTGCGGCACGCGACCGATGAAACGAATGCTGTGCGCCACCGACGATGCCGCAGCCTGCGCGCGGAGGGTCGCCTCCATTGGCCCACCACCCACCAGCAGCAGATGCGCTTTGGGGTGCGTGCGGGCAAGCAGTGGCATGGCGGCAATCAGATC
>JAYVZY010000364.1:0-2938 GCA_043782885.1 Sphingomonadales bacterium
GAATTGTATGCGCGGGCTTCACATGAACAAGAGCCACACATATTGCCCCCTGACTTGTCAATAAATTATGACGACCTTTGCGCCGTGTTTGACCGCGCCAATCCTGATGATCGAAAGCGCGGCCGCCCGCGCAAAGAATCGTCGGGTTGGTCGGAGGATCGACTTTTGGCGGCAGAAATGCATAAAATGATCGCACAAGCATATCCAATAGCCTCAAGTGCGGCCCAAGCCGCAAGGTTATTGGTGCAAGCAGGTCGAGTTACAGGGGCAGGAACACCAGAAAGCAAAGCGAAACGTTTGGAACGAGTCTTCCGAACATATTATTCGTCATAGAAGCCTGAATTAAAATCCTTTTTAGTCCTTTGCGTCGCACGAGGCGTGCTGTCAGATGTTTGCCCGTCCACAAAGAAAGGGACGGATAATAATGAACACTTCCAACATCCCCAAGCTCGCTTACAGCATTCCTGAGGCGGCAAACGCGATTAGCATCGGTCGATCCAAACTCTACGAGTTGATCGCGGAAGGCCGTATTGAGATCAAAAAAATTGGCAAACGCACCATCATTCCTGCGGAAAGCCTCCTCCGCTTACTTAATGAGGGGCATAACTAATGTTGCCGGATACGCAAAACACCATCGCGTTAGGAGCTAATTCTTGCGGAGATCGGTTGGGGAGAGCGTTCTGATGGCACGAACCCTCGACGACTATCAGCCTGACGATTCATGGCGAGGTGCTTATGAACATGCCAGCTATGAAGGCAACATTGTCCCTGTGGATTTCAGAGGCGTGAGCGAGCTAGCGGATGCTTGGCCTGATCCGTTGGCGATTAAGCCCTCATTGCTTGCCGTGCCAGCATTTGAAGTGGCATTCCTACCGTTACAGCTTCGCGGATGGTGTGTAGACATTGCTGAGAGGATGAGTTTGCCACTCGATATGATTGGTATTCCCGCCTTGGTGCAAGCTGGTGCGCTCATTGGCCGTCGCATCGGCATCCGGCCGGAAACTCGCACTGATTGGCTGGAGGTTGGCAATCTATGGGGCTGTGTGGTGGCAAATCCAGGAGCATTAAAAACACCGGCAATGGCTGAGGTGCTTAAACCTCTCAAACGGCTTGAATTGGGAGCCTTCGAAACCAATAAAGCTGTAGCGGCTGATTATGCTGCGAAGCTGGCGCTCACCAAAATTATGACAGATGAGCAAAGTAAGACTGCTAGAGTAGCACTCAAAAAAGGGGCAGAGAATGAGGCCCTCTCGGCCTTATCAGGAATTTCCACACCGGAAAGGCCACCTGAAAAGCGATACCTTGTGAATGATTGCACCGTCGAAAAGCTGGGTGAGATATGTGCGGATAATCCCGATGGTGTGCTTGTCCACCGTGATGAGGTCATGGCCTTGTTTGGTGATTTGGAGCAAACTGAAAAACAAAGCGCGCGCGGATTCTTTCTCTCGGGCTGGGGCGGTCAAGAAAGTTATACCTATGACCGAATTATGCGCGGCACCATCCGAATTCAGGCGGTCAATCTATCACTCATAGGCACGACGCAGCCCGATAGGTTGAAGCGGTTTATCAGCGACAACCTCACAACGATGAATGATGGCATGGTGCAACGGCTTCAATTACTCGCATGGCCCGATGCACTTTCCTCGTGGCAGTCTTGCGACCGCCTTCCCGACAGCAATGCGCGCGATAGTGCATTCAATTGTTATGAAGGACTGACACAATTCCGGCTTGATATGGTGGGAGCGGAACGGGATGCTTTTGATGATGGCGCTGGCATACCCTTCTTGCGGTTTGCGCCGGAAGCATCCGAGGTCTGGTTTGAATATCTTATAGGGCTAGAAGCTAAATTACGTGATGAGGATTTATCTCCTGCACTCGCATCTCATTTTGCGAAATATCGCGGGCTGGTGCCAAGGTTGGCGCTTATTCAGCACCTTGCCAGTAATGGCACAGGGCCGGTGTCACTTGATGCCCTTAGCCGCGCTCTGGCGCTCGCAGAGTATCTGGAAGCTCATGCGCGGCGTGCCTATTCTGCGGGCAATAATGGTGTGGCAGATGCGGCACTCAAATTACTTAGCCGAATTAAACGCGGGCATTTAACGGACGGGTTTACGGCAAATCTTGTGAAACGCCCGCAATGGTCTGGGCTGACTGATGGCAAGTTGGTTGATAAAGCAATTAATCTGCTTGGCGAGCATCATTGTATCAGGGCGGTGACAATAATGACGGGCGGCCGCCCTTCCACGCAATACAGTGTAAATCCGAAGGTTAAGTGATGAGCCACATTGATAGATCGCTTCAGAATGTAGCTGCAAAACTAAGGGCAGAGTATTCGCAAATACACTTCTCACCATCACTGCTAAAACTGTCGGAACCCCCTTTCAGCAGTTTGACCAGCAACCCCTTGGCACGATTACAAGAAATGAAGCACTTCCTCCCCACATTATGGGAATTATACGTCGGTAAATACCATGCGTAAATCACTGATAAAAGCACCTTCGGAAGAGAGCGGTTCAAAGCCATCATCAAAATCCGAGCTATCACTTCAGCCCACCAAGCCCGATTCTGAGGGCTTAAGGGTCACAGCGACCCATGACACGCCTCACGAGCGAGTAATGGCTGACGTTGCGGCATCACCAATCTATCGCAATGCCATCATTGGCCGCTCATTTTCAAAAGGAAGTTTCGGCATATCAGATGGATTAACTGAGGCAGTGGAAACACTGACTGTGACTGTTAACAAGATTCGCGGTGGCGATCTTGGCTTTGCTGAAGAAACGCTGGTCGCACAGGCGTCGGCTCTGGATGCTATCTTTGGTGAAATGGCCCGCCGTGCCGTGAGTAATCTCGGCGAAAACCCTTTGGCCTTTGAGCGTTACATGCGGTTTGCATTCAAAGCACAAAGCCAATGCCGCACAAAACTCGAAACACTGGCCAC
>JAYVZY010000365.1:0-2428 GCA_043782885.1 Sphingomonadales bacterium
CGTGTCCTCAGCAATAAAAAGAATGTCATAGTGGCCGTTCTCACGCTCTTCCTTGCTCGGGCCATCTCCCGGTTTCAGGCTTTGCTGATCGCTGAACGGGTTCATCTTGGCGATGCCCTCGGCCATCGCTTTACCGACATCGCCGATGCTGGTGAACATCATCTCATCATATTTGAAATCGGTGCCATAGCGATGATTGAGGAGCGCATTGGTGCGGTGAACGTTTTTGGTGTTGATCGGGGCCATGATGAAGGGCGCTGCCCAAAGACCCGTTGTCGAATCATGTTCCGGCATCAGCCCCATCGGCTGGGGCGGGCCTTCAAACCCTGGCGTTAGCGCGAAGGGGTTTTTAAGCAGGCCGAGCAGGCTGAAATCCCTCGCCGCCGCCGCCATCGTCGCTTTCATGCTCGCCACAGTACCACCCGACGCGCCGCCCACCATTTTGCGCACACGGCCTTTGATGCGTGCGGCGGGTGCGCCTGTTTCCGCGATAATCGCGTTTTGCAAGAACAACACACCGAGATCGAACGGGATGGAATCGAAGCCGCATGAAAAGACAATCCGCGCACCGCTCGCTTGCGCAGCCGCCGTGTGAGCATCAATCATCTGCCGCATCCAGGTGGGCTCGCCACACAGATCAACATAATCGGTGCCAGATGATGCACAGGCTGCAACAAGCTCGTTGCCATAAAGTTGATACGGGCCAACCGTGGTGAGAATGACCTTCGCGCGGGCAACCATCGCTTCGAGTTGGGCCGGATTGGCGGCATCCGCCACAATCAACGGTGTGTCTGCGGGCGCACCGATCAGATCACGCACCTCAGCCAGCTTTTCAGCACTGCGGCCCGCCATCGCCCATTTCGCACGACCAGCATTCGCTATAAGATACTCAGCCACTAACCGGCCCGTGAAACCGGTAGCACCGTATATTATGATGTCGAATTCTGCTGTTGATTTTGCCATGTTGCGCTCCTCTTTCCAGCATCATCACCGATCCGCGAGACGATGTCACCCCGTCATGTGGGAATTATTTCTTGTTCTTCATTGAATGTAGCCATATGCTGAGATCACAGAAGAAAAGACAGGGAAGTGTATGGCAAGACCTTCAATCGCAATTTTTATGAGCATTGCAGCCGCTTCTACGGCTCAAATTGGCTTTGCGAATACGATTATCCGTCCACCGAGCGCCTTCGGGGCGGTGTCGCAAGATTATCTCGCTGGGTTAAGTGCGGTGCAACCAATATCAGCGACCACGCGCGGAGATCACCGGTTCGATACGCGAATTGATGACCTGTCGGCTGCGGGTCGGCAGCAGCTTGCGCAGTTTGACCATCAGATGTTGCGGCGCTTGGCAAAGCTCCGACCGGCCACCCTGTCCCGTGAGGATCAGGTTGATTACGCGCTGTTGGACAATGCGCTCCGCTATGATCTCTGGCGTCTCAACGTGTTGAAAGATTGGTCGTGGGACGCGCAACTCTATAACGATGCAGCCGGCAATGCGCTGTATGGTTTGGCTGCCCGCGATTTTGCACCTTGGCCGGATCGGCTGCGCGCCGCAACGGCACGGATGGAGGCACTCCCCGCTATGCTGGCGCAGGCGCGCACGGAGCTTGTCCCCGCGCGAGTGCCACCGATTTTTGCAACGACAGTGGCCAAGCAGAACAGTGGCATCGTCGAAATTGCCGATACGATGCTGGCACCGCATGCAGACACACTGTCCGTGGCCGACCGTTCGCGATTTGATAAGGCGCTCACACATTTGCGCGATGCCGTTGCGACACACCAAAATTGGCTTGATACCGTGCTTGTCCCGCAAGCCAAGGGCGAGTTGAGGTTGGGCGCGAAGCTGTATGATGAGAAAATGCGGTTTGCGCTCATGTCGCGTCTCTCGCGCGGCGAAATCAAAGCACGGGCGGTCGCCGCGCTTCGGGATACGCGCCAGCATATGTACGCGCTCGCCCAACGCGCGCTTGCGAAACATGCAGGGGCACCAGATATGCCGGATGCTCCCACAGATGCGCAGCAGCAAACAGCAATTGAAGCAGCACTCGCTCTGACGTATGCGCAGCGCCCCGCGCGCGACGCTTTGATGACGAAGGCCACGGCAACGCTGGCCGAGTCGACCGATTTTGTCCGCGCACACAACCTGATCACGCTCCCAGATGGCCCTGTGCAGATTATTACGATGCCAGTGTTCCAGCAGGGCGTCGCGGTGGCTTATTGTGATTCGCCTGGCCCGCAGGAGCGTCAGTTGCCAACATTCTACGCGATCTCCCCAATACCCGCCGCATGGACAGACAAGCAGGCGACGTCATTTCTGTCCGAATATAACGATTATATGATTCAGGACTTGAGTATTCATGAGGCGATGCCAGGACATTACGTACAGATTGCGCATAGCAACGCTGCCCCATCCACACTGCGCGCC
>JAYVZY010000366.1:0-2071 GCA_043782885.1 Sphingomonadales bacterium
GTCAACCCAGAGACCAAGCATGTCATCCAGCCCGCGCGATAGCCGAAGCTGTGAAAGAACGGGTTGACGATCAGCATCCGATCTCCTGGAACGAAGCCATTTACATGCGTCCAGGTACGGGCTGCGCCGAGCGCTTGTTGGTGATCGTGCACCGCCCCTTTGGGCTGACCGGTGGTGCCCGATGTGAACATAATGTCGCAGCTGCTGTCCGGCTGGATCAGCGCAATGCGCGTATCGAGTGCGGCGTCATCGACAGTGCGTTGTGCAACGAAATCGCACCAGCGTTCTCCGCTATCCTGCATCGCATCATCAAGCATGAGGATGTGCTCAAGCGCGGGCAGCCCTGCTACTGGATGTGTGGCCGCCGCAGCGCCACGCGCGCCGCGTAAAAGCGTGAGGTAATCATTGCCAAGGAATGCGCCCACTGTGCACAAGATGCGAGCGCGCGACCGATCTAGAATCGACGCCGCTTCCTCTCCCTTGAAGCGCGTGTTGATTGGCACAAGTATGCCGCCTGCCATTTGCAGACCGAGGCAGGCGATGACCCATTCCAAGCCGTTAGGTGCCCAGATGGCGACCCGATCTCCCAACGCAATGCCCGCCGCGATGAAACCACAAGCTGCCTGGCGCGCGCGCGTTTGCACCTCGTTGAAGGTGATCCGTCGTCCATCTTCAGTGACCATAAAAACCGTATCGCCATAGGCGGCAGCCGAAGCGGCCACTTGTGCGGGCAGTGTGGTTGGCCCGTTGAGTGGATCAAAAGCGGCGCTCATTTGTCCATCCTCAGGCAAACGCCAAAAGTGAGGCCTGCAACCGCGCACGGCACTCGCGCGCAATGCGCTGAATGAGCACATCGCAGGTCGGCACATCATCGATCAAGCCAACAACCATGCCACCCCACACCAACCCCTCGTCAGACTCGCCATTGATCAGCACCTCGCGTCCGCGAGACCCAAGCACCAGCGGACGAATATCCTCGAATGTGCAGCCCTCTTTCTCCCGCGCGACGACTTGTTCAGAAATCGGGTTGCGCAGCACGCGGCCCGTATTGTGCAGTGTGCGGAAGATGAGCAGCGTGTCGCGTTCGGTGGCTTTGACCATCGCTTCTTTGATGTTATGATGTGAAGGCGCTTCCACAGTCGCACAAAATCGCGTGCCCATGTTAATACCATCCGCGCCCAGCGCCAGCGCCGCCGCCATGCCGCGCCCATCGCCAATCCCGCCGGATGCAATAATCGGGATGCTGAGCGCCTTTGCTGCCGCTGGAATCAGGATCAAGCCGGGCGTATCATCCTCCCCCGGATGACCCGCGCACTCAAAGCCATCGATGGAGACCATATCCACGCCATTGCGCTCTGCTGACAGTGCATGGCGCACAGATGTGCATTTATGGACGATTTTAATCCCTGCTTCCTTGGCCTTCGCGATCAGTGGCTTTGGGCTGTTCCCCGCCGTTTCAAGAATGGTAACGCCGCCAGCGATAATCGCATCAAGATAGGCGTCATAGGGCGGCGGACTGACCGAAGGCAGGATTGTCAGGTTCACACCAAAGGGCGCGCTCGTCATCGTGCGACACCGCGCAATTTCATCGGCCAGCGCATCTGGCGTCGGCTGCGTGAGCGCAGTCAAAATACCGAGCCCGCCCGCGTTTGAGACCGCAGAGGCGAGCTCAGCAACGCCATAAAACATCATTCCGCCCTGAACGATGGGGTAGCGCGTGCCGAGGATTTCAGTGGCACGTGTTGTTACTGCTGGTTCCCGTTCAGTCATCATATCGCCTTACTCATTGTCCGGTAAAATTGGGTGGCCGTTTCGCCATGAAGGCAGCGGTTGCCTCTTTATAATCATCTGTCATCGTGCACAAAATTTGCGTGCGATTTTCTAGCGCGATTGCCTCATCAAGCGTGGTCGCATCCAGGCTCGCCCACATCAATTGCTTGGTTTGGCGCACCGAAAATGGGCTGTTGGCGAGGATGGCTTGCGCTTGCTCTAGTGCGGCCGCCATCAGCGCATCGCCCTCTGCGATTTTGGTGACAAGGCCAAGTGCCAGCCCCTCCTCTGCCGCAATGGC
>JAYVZY010000367.1:0-5882 GCA_043782885.1 Sphingomonadales bacterium
TCTGCAATGCGCGGGCGATGGGAGAATTTGGCGCGGTGTCGGTCGTTTCCGGCCATATCCGTGGCAAGACAGATACGATGCCACTGCACATTGAGGTTCTGTATAACGAATATAATTTCGCCGCCGCCTTTGCAGTCGCTTCCCTGCTCGCGGGGCTAGCACTGGTGACACTGTTACTCAAAAGCCTTCTCGAATGGCGGCACGGCGACGATCTTAAAGCCCAAGGACATTAAATGACAATCGAAGTTCAGAACCTCATCAAGACTTTCGATGGCCACGCCGCGCTCAACGGCGTGTCGCTCGCGATTGAAGACAAGGCATTTGTGGCACTGCTCGGGCCATCTGGGTCTGGCAAAACCACCTTGTTGCGGATCATCGCGGGACTCGCTTTTGCCGATCAGGGGCGTGTGGCGTTCGATGGTGCTGATGTGACCGAGGTGCCGGTGCAAAAGCGTGGCATTGGCTTTGTGTTCCAACAATACGCGCTGTTCCGGCATATGACGGTGGCGAAGAATATCGCATTTGGGCTGGATATTATGGGCCGCAAGGTGCGCCCCGATAAAGCAGCGATTGCAGCAAGAGTGGAAGAACTGCTCGCGCTCGTTCAATTGCCCGGTCTCGGCGAGCGTTTCCCCTCGCAACTTTCCGGCGGTCAGCGCCAGCGCGTTGCATTGGCCCGCGCCCTCGCGCGCGATCCCAAAATTCTGCTCCTTGATGAGCCGTTCGGCGCACTTGATGCTAAAGTGCGGCGGGAATTGCGCGCGGCACTCCGGAAGATTCATGATGCACTCGGCATTACCACGATTTTTGTGACACATGACCGCGAAGAGGCATTCGCGTTGGCGGATAAGGTTGCCATTCTCAATGAGGGGAAGATCGCTCAATATGCGCCGCCTGCTGAGATTGAAGCCCAGCCGGCAAATGCGTTCGTGCGTGCGTTTCTTGAGTAATCAGGCCATTGCAACCGCCTGCGCGAGCGAGGTTTTGTCGAGAATTTCGCTTACCTCATTGCGCACGCCACTCAGCACGCGTCGGATCGCGCAGGTCGCTTCGTCATCGCAATCGTCGCAGCGGCGATAGAAGTTGATGCTCGCACACGGCACCATCGCCAGCGGGCCATCAATCGCGCGGATCACATCGCCAAACATAATCTCATCGGGTGCGCGCGCGAGAATATAGCCACCATGCTTGCCGCGCACACTCACCACCAAATTGGCGCGGCGCAAATCGGACATAATCCCCTCAAGGAACTTATAGGGGATGTTCTGCGCTTCGGCGATGGATTTGACGTGCGCAGGCACATTCCTTTCCCCTCGCGTAAGTTGCGTGAGCGCCTTGAGCGCGTAACGGCCTTTTTGTGAAAGCAAGGAACAACCTCATCGTTTGTGCGTTCAGCCGATGTAACGCCGCTGGGTGGAAATTGATAGCCTATTAAAGTGATATGAATGACGTCCTTAGGCCACCCAAGATATTGTTTATATCATAGTTATGAGATATGATATAAACAATTCTTTCCAACACGGAGGATGATTATGCGACGTCAATTTCTCAAATATGCGGGGGCGGTGACACTGGCCGCGCTGATTTCACCGGTGGTGGCCCAAGCGGCCGCTCCGGCTCCCGTTGAAATTCTCAATGTGTCCTATGACCCGACTCGCGAGCTTTATGCCGCGATCAACGCCAAATTCGCGCAACATTGGAAGGCCCAAACAGGGCAGGATGTCACCATCCGTCAAAGTCATGGCGGATCAGGCAAACAGGCGCGTTCGGTGATTGATGGCCTGCCCGCCGATGTCGTGACGCTTGCCCTCGGCTATGATGTCGATGCCGTGGCGAAGAGCGGGCTGATCGCGCCCAACTGGAAAGCACGGCTACCCAATAACAGCACGCCCTTTTATTCGACCATCCTGCTGCTCGTCCGCAAGGGCAATCCCAAGCATATCCATGATTGGGGCGATTTGGCGCGGCCCGATGTTAAAGTGATCACGCCGAACCCGAAGACGAGCGGCGGCGCGCGCTGGAACTTCCTTGCGGCTTGGGCTTATGGTCAAAAGACATATGGCTCCCCCGCTAAAGCGCAGGAATTTGTCACCAAGCTCTACCATAATGTGCCGGTGCTCGACAGCGGCGCGCGCGGTTCGACCACCACTTTCGTCGAGCGCGGCCAGGGCGATGTGTTGATCGCTTGGGAGAATGAAGCCTTACTGGCCACCAACGAACTGGGCCGCGACAAGTTCGAGATTGTCGTCCCGTCCGTCTCGATCCTTGCCGAGCCGCCCGTTGCGGTGGTGGATAAGACTGTCGATAAAAAGGGCACCCGCAAGGTGGCCGAGGCCTATCTGAAATATCTCTATACGCCCGAAGCGCAGGAGATTGGGGCGCGCAATCATTACCGCCCGCGCAATGCATCCATTGCTGCAAAGTATGCCGGACAATTCCCGAAGATTGCGTTTTTCTCGATTGACCATAATTTCGGTGGTTGGGAGCGCACGCAAACGCGCTTTTTTAACGACGGAGGCTTGTTCGACAAAATCCTCGAAAACGCCAAAAAGTAGCAGTGCTGAAATGGAGAAGGCCTGCTGGAGCAATCCGGCAGGTCTATTGCTGCGCATTACGCGGCCATCCAAATGTGAAAATGCCGCCCAGTCTGACGGTTGACCGAGCGGCATCTTGGTATCCATGAAAACCAACACTGCACATCATCACCATGCGGTGTCGCGGGATCAGCCAACACTTATATCATAGTGATATTGTATGATTAAAACTGAATTGCTACCCTGTCCACCGCGCCTCCGCCGAAGCGTTGTAAAACTAGGCTGAGCGGGAGCGGCGTGCGTCACTGTCATCGCACCTACGCTTCCGGCCATTCGATCCGCTCTGCATCCCTCATCCCAACCCGCAGATCGGGTGTATCCCACTCGCTGTGACTATAGCCAATCTCGCCTGCTTTCAGCCGTTCGAGGATGTTTTGCCCGACGGGCCAAACACCAAGGCATGAGTCGGCGTTGATATGTCCCTGCGCGCCGATGTTGAGGAACGATGCCCCCCAGCGCGTTGCCATATGACGCGCACGCGCAAGGCTGCAAAAGGGATCATCCTCGCTGGCCACCACCACCGACGGGAAGGGCAAGCGGCAGCGCGGAAACGGCGCGAACCGCTTCACCTCTGGCTTGTTGTTCTCCTGCTCCACATCTGGTGGGGCGACGAGCATAGCGCCAACCACTTGCGGCCAACGATCCGTTCCCGCAAGCACCGACCACCACGCAACCGTGAGGCAGCCAAGGCTGTGCGCCACCAAAATGACGGGTTCACTTTGATAGGCAATCGCCAGATCGAGCTTGGTGACCCAATGGCTGCGACTGGGATTGTCCCAATTGCCTAATTCGACACGTTGGCAATCATCCCGATCAAACTCCCACCGCGTTTGCCAATGGCGCGATGTTGAATTGCCGAGGCCGGGGACGAAAAGGCAGCGTGTTGCGTTCGTGTATGACATGGCACCGACTCCATTGCTAAAGTGACGCTTGGCATTTAATGCCTATCATTTAAGTATGATATAGAGTTTCGCTATCCCGTGCCAAAGTTGCGCTATGGTGGTGGATGTGTGCTCAGAAAGCACTTACCCACATGTTAGCCAATCAACCGATACCCAACGCCCGGTTCGTTTTGTAGCAACACAGGCGCTGCAGGATCTTGCTCCAATTTCAAGCGCAGTCCGCGCACGGTGACACGCAGATACTCAACATCTTCGACATGAGCGGCTCCCCATACGCTGCGTAAAAGCTGGGTGTGGGTGATGACCCGTCTGGGAAAACGCGCCAGTTCCGTAAGCACCGCAAATTCCTTGCGCGTGAGACGAACATTCTCGCCCGCGCGCGTTACACGGTGTGCGGAGATGTCGATATGCAGCGGGCCAGCGGTTCGGGTGCCGACTCCCCCCGGATAGTTCTTGCGATGGCGTAGAGCCGTCCTGATCCGCGCGAGCAGTTCATCGGTATCAAACGGTTTGACGACATAATCATCCACAATAATTTCACGGCCAGAGTCAGTCATTTGAAGGCACCGAACGCGCCGAACTTACGGCGGCGGCTTTGAAATTGGTCGTGAAATTATTGTGGACGATTGTGGCGACCTGCCACTGATCGAAGGGCTAGGTGACGATGCGGTAATCGAGCAGGGTATCGCTTCCGCGCTGGCAAAGGGCGCCGTACCGATCACATTGGGAGGGGATCACTCAATCACCTACCCCATCATGCGTTCCATCGCGGCAAAATATGGCCCCGTAAATATCCTACATTTTGACGCGCATCCAGACTTATACGATGAACTGCAGAACAACCGTCGGTCACACGCATCTCCGTTTGCGCGCATTATGGAGGATAGGCTTGCGCAGCGCCTCGTTCAAGTAGGCATCCGTACACTGAACGCACATCAGCGCGAACAAGCGTCACGGTTTGGGGTTGAAATTGTCCCGATGCACGATTTCATTGTGTCGCATGTTCCCGTGCTCGTGGGGCGGCTTTACGTGTCGATAGATATGGATGGTCTCGACCCCGCCTTCGCGCCCGGAGTATCGCACCTTGAACCTGGCGGGTTAAGCGTGCGCGATGTGCTCAACGTCTTAGCTCGACAGACCGCGCAACTCGTTGGTGCAGATGTAGTCGAGCTTAACCCTGATCGCGACGTCAATGACATGACGGCAACCGTTGCTGCAAAATTTGTTAAAGAACTTGCTGCGATGGCTGCGCGTCACTGATGCGCTACCATCAGGACAGCTTCCTGCACCAGATGCTTTGCTCTGATCAGTCGCTGCGGATTTTGTTGGATAAATTGGCTTGAAGGGGTTCACATGTACAATAGGGTTACGCAGAGCCTAATTCACTGTGAAGCGGCCCATGTTTCCATCCTTCTCTAGCAAGGCTGCGGAGGAGCTTGATCGGTTTTGCCTGACGATTGATGCCGACGATGAACTGGCGGTTGAGGCAACCGGCAATAGTACCTGATTGCGCGACGAGGGTTTGCCGTGTGTTGGCAGGGTGGTTAGCGCACGCGTCGACAAAGTTGCGAGTTCAGTAGGTCTCAATCGAGACGGGAAAAATGGGCACCGAGGGGCATTGGAAGATTGAGTATGTATGTCCGTTGTGCGATGTTGCTGCTACTTAAATGGAGGGGAGTGTGTGTCTCAATACTTCATGCGAAGCCAACGGCTCGGGTTTGGAAATTGGACCGACGGTGACACTGAGTCAGCAATGTTGCTCTGGGGCGATCGAGAAGTCACCAAATTAACTGGTGGCCCATTTTCACGCGAGGATGTGATGCGCAGAATGGCGCATGAAATTTCTAATCTCAAGCTCAATCATGTCCAATATTGGCCTATATTCGAGATCGAAAGCGCTGCGTTCGTGGGGTGTTGTGGTCTTCAACCGCGTGAAATGGACAAAGGGATATTCGAACTAGGTTTTCAGTTGCGGCGTAGTGCTTGGGGGCAGCGGTACGCCCATGAGGCCGCATCCTTGGTGATTGAACTGGCAAAATCGAGGGGGATGGCCTCATTGTACGCGGGACACCATCCTGAGAACCTGGCGTCGCAGCGCACTCTTCTGGGCCTCGGATTTGAATACACACATCACGAGTTTTACGAGCCAACTGGGCAGACGGAACCATGCTATAATTTGAACCTAAATGCCGAATAGACGACATTGATTTCATCCGGTAATCTGACCTCTTTAGGTCGGAGTTTCGCCAAAAGCGTTGAATACCTCAGAATGTCGGCGATCCCGAGTCGCTAATTCCTAAGCAGCCCGAGCATATTCGGCCAGAGTCTGCCTTTATCCGGGGCGGTCGATGCGCATTTGTAAAGACCGGTTCGGAGATTCGTTGCC
>JAYVZY010000368.1:0-9933 GCA_043782885.1 Sphingomonadales bacterium
GCGTGGCGATCAGCATATGGTCGATGACATGCCCGCCCAACGACTGCGCACTAACGCCAAGGCGTTCGAGCGTTTGCAGCGTTCGCCAACTGATAAACCCGCCGCAAATGGCATCACCGGTTTCGCGTTGGCGCTCCAGGACAAGCGGATGAGCGCCAGCTTTCGCCAGTGTGATCGCTGCGGCAGCACCGGCTGGCCCGCCGCCGATGATTAATGGATCGCTGAGACGCATAGTCGAAACGGGAAGACGCGGTTGATGGTTGCACCCACAACGCCAGCCTCGGCCAGCAGCGGGGGCCATTCATGCTGACGATAACTGCGCGCAATAGAGAGCTGGCCGTCATGACGGACGATCCAGTGCGCGCTAATGAGTCGTGCGAGTAGGGGAAAACCCCAATAGGCAACCCTGTGGCGATGCAGGTCATTGACGAACCAGCCGAGCTTCGCGTGCGCCTCCATAAACCGAAGGAAAGTGATCAACTCATTGTGACTCATATGATGCGCCACGAGGCTTGAGATGATGATGTCTACATCCGCAAAGTCGGCATAGTCACCCGTGTGGTAGGTGATTGGCAGTGCCAGTGGCGTTGCCGCACGTGCAGTGGGCGCGCTGTTCGGGTTCAGATCAACGCCGATGAGCTCAACTGCAATTCTCCGCCGTGCAGCCCAGCGTGCAATTGCGCGCAACATATCCCCATCACCAAAGCCAACGTCGAGAATGCGCAAGGGGCGCGATTGACGCTGGAGCCGGGACAGAAAGTTGAGCGTCGGTCTTCGCGCAAGTGTAAGGGCGTTAACGCGCGCAAGATCAGTCAGCACGCGGGCATAGCTTGCCGCATCAAGATCAGTCGCGTCCATCAGCTCGTCAGCAATGGCGCGGTGTTCAAGCATTGTCGGTCACGGCGCTCACATGAAAGCCCTCCGCTGCCAATCCAGGGCCAAAAGCCATCGCGACGCCAGGAGGTGAAGCCCGCTCCAACTGCCGTGCGAGCACAAACATCAGCGTGGAGGACGACATATTGCCATAGTCTTGCAGCACTGCGCGCGAGGCATCCAGTGCGTCAGGAGCAAGTGCCAGCCCGTCGCCCACTGCATCGAGAATCGACCGCCCTCCGGCATGGACCGCCCAAGTAGATACGATCGCACCATCGCGCCGCGCCAGCACTGCCGCCATATCAGCTGTGCGCAGCGCCCCACGAATCCGCCCCGGCACTTCCCCCGAGAGGTGCATCGCAAAACCGTAGTCGCCGATCGTCCAGCGGATGAGATCGGCACTATCAGGTAGCGTCACTGCAAATGGTTGCTCAATCGATAAGCCATTCCCTTCGCCGGTGACCAGTGCTGCCGCTGCACCATCGCCGAACTGGAGCATCGCGAGCATCGGCTCCAGTCTCGTTTCTGGCTGGAGGTGGAGTGTGGAGAGCTCTACGGTCACCACCAGCACGCGCGCTTGGGGCTCCGCCAGCACGATATGGCGCGCGGCCTTAAGTGCGGTGACGGCCGCGTAGCAGCCCATGAAACCGATCAAAAGTCGCTCAACATATGGGCTTAAACCGAGACGAGTGGCAATAATCTGATCAATTCCGGGTGCCACAAAGCCAGTGCAGCTCGCGACCACCAAGTGGGTAATGCCCTCAGTCGACACTTGTGCCGAGAGCGCCGCGATAGCCTTTTCAGCGAGTGCGGGAGCTGCTTCGGCGTAAAGCGCCATCCGTGCCGCTGTTGATGGCAGCGGAAGTTCCGCATAAAATCCACCAGAATCCACGGGTGAACCCCCAGTCGTCGTCGGCGACAAAACCGACCATCTGTGCCCGATGCCAGAGCGCGCACTCATCCGATCAAAAAGCGCCGCCTCACGCGGATCAGCCAGTTGCGCTCCAGCCCAACCGATGAAAGCGGAATGAATGTCATGACCGGGCACCGCCGTGCCAATAGAGTTGATGATGGATCGGCGCGTCACGAAACAGTGCTCCTTAAGCCCGAGCTATGACGCACCCCAGCCGATTAGGGAAGCGCCATGATCGGCATATGAACCTTAGTATTGCCAAATATATCCCCGCTGAATAGGCACACGCGATGATCATGATCCGCCCTGCCCGCTCTGACGACGCCGCTGCACTCGCCGCCCTCAAACTTGAGACATTCCGTGAGACATTTCTGGATGGCTTTGCCATTCCTTATCCGCGTGACGATCTCGCCGTGTTCGAGCGCGCGTCCTATTCAGTGGAGTCCGTAACAGCCGAGCTCGCTGATCCCGCCAAGATGACATGGGTTGCTGAGCGAGATGGGGCGCTGCTAGGCTATGCGCATGTCGGCCCCTGCAAACTACCGCATCCAGAACGTGAGGCCGGTGCAGGCGAGCTCTACCAGCTGTATTTGCGCAACGACGCCCAAGGGTTAGGCCTTGGCAAGCGGTTGCTCAATACCGCACTCGACCACCTCACCCATACGTGCCCTGGCCCGATCTGGCTTGGCGTGTGGTCGGGCAACCTGAAAGCCCAGGCGATTTACCATGCCAACGGATTTGAAAAGGTGGGGGACTATCAGTTCCCCGTCGGCGCCTGGCGCGATGAGGAGTTCATTTTCCGGCGGGGGTAGACCTTAGTGCCGCAACCAAAACCCCATCATGTTCGCCATGCTTCCAACACCGTAGCCCACCACTGCTAGACCATAAAACAGCGCTTCTTGTCGCACACTGAGCGCCCCGATGCGCAACAGGCCCACCCAGTAGCATATCTGCAACACGACAAGCGATGCCATCAGGCCATACACCAGCCCGATGGCTCCAGAATAATGATACAGCCCCAAGCCGAAGATCGCGATAGCTGCAATCCGGATACCCTCAAACACGAGGGTAGACTTCAACCGGCCATAAGCAACCATGATTTCTTTGGCCACGCTGATGTTGAACTGCATCAACGCACCGAACGAAAGTATCCTGAAATAAATAAGCGCATTCTGGTAGCGATGGTCATAGAGTGACGCGATAATAATAGGCCCGCACGCAATGAACCCTCCGCTCGCAAAGGCGAAGAGCCACCGAATATAGCGACCTTTTTCATAATAAAGCGTCCGCAGTGACGCCTTGAAATTATGAAAAATCGTGACAAACTCGGGATAGAGAATCCGCGATGTGTAAGCGCCAATCAAGTTCACCGGCGCCCCTGCAAGATTGGAGGCCAGCACATAAAGCCCAAACGTCGGGAGGTCGAACGCGCGCGCCAGAATAATCTTGTCACCTTGGCTGATGAGGAGCGTCATGATCGACGACGGCATGATCAATTTCCCAAAATGCCACAGCTCTTGGGCGGTTGCGCGGTTATAATTCCATCTCCGTCGCGCATTCGGGAAGAAGGCATAGCTCGCCATCGCTTTGAGCGCAGCACCGAAGATCGAGGCAATAATAATCGCCCAATAACTGCGGATAAAATACGCCAGCACCAGTACGCCAACAGTCGAGATTACTGTGGGGACGCCATCGAGCAGCGAGAGGCTCAGCACCTTGCGTTCACGCGCTGCGGTTGCGAACGCCATTGACGACAGGCCTTCGAGCAGCAGCGTGGATGACGCGGCGATGAGCGGCCATTGCAGCCCGGGCACATGCGTGAAAAGCTCAACTGGCTTCGCCACCAAAATAAGCGCAGCCGTCAAACCTACCGACCGGATCAACCGAACCGTCCACACTTGATCTAGAAATTCGTCATCCAGCACTGACTTGTGGCGCAAAATGAAAGGGTAAAAGCCCAAATCCGAAATCATCACGACGACGATTGTGGCCGTGGTCACGATCCCGACAAGCCCGAACGCCGCCGAGTTCAGCAAGCGGCTGAGCACCATCGTGCTCACAATCCGCAGCACCAGCAGCGCCATATTGGTGCCGACCAAAATCGCGCTCCCGCGCCCCAGCACGCCGCCAATGGCCGCTCGCATCTGGGTGAACGGTAAGAGGGTGGCGGCAGTCATGGCGTGGTCTTTAACCGCTGGGCGCGAGAATGCTAGCCTCTCGGACGCTGGAGGCTAGCTTTTGTAACGATCACCCCTATATTGCCACCTTGTCCTGAAGGGTGCGTGTTATGCCGAGTAAAAGCGATGACATCAAAATAGTCGACTTCATCCCCGTCATCGGCGGCAGCGATCCCGCCAGCGTGCGCCGTCGCGTCGAGGTGGTGGAGAAATTGCTTGAAGGGCTGTTTGTGGTGCCGATCATTAACCGGCGCATCGGGCTGGATGTTCTCCTCGACCTCATTCCCATCGGTGGCGATGTTGCCGCCTCGATTATGGGTGCCTATATGGTTTGGGAGGCGCGCAATCTGGGCATGTCGAAATTCTCAATGCTGCGGATGACGGCCAACGTCGGCATCAATGCGCTGATCGGCATTATCCCGTTCATTGGTGCTGGCGCCACCATGTTCTATCGCTCTAACACCGCCAACCTGAAGATCATCCTTAAGCATCTCGATAAGCATCATCCGGCTGGGGCGGTGATTGACGGATAGCAGCGGCTCGATTCCAAGACATCATCAACCGTCTGGAACGGCCTGCCAATAATCGAACGCTGCCTTTTGAATCGTCGCAATGAACCGCGCGGCATGCGGCCCCGTCCATTCCCCAACATACGCTGTCCGCCCAACCCACCAGCCCTGCCCCGGCAATTTGTCGCTTTCGCGCACCACAAGAACGGCGAGCTCAGGCTCCCCTCGGGCAGCCGCGCGCCGATCCACCGCATCCAGCACCACGCACAAGGAACGCATTTTTGGCCGTGAAAAAGCGTAACCCAGCGCCATCAGTGTTTCCGAATAGCTGAGCGCGTGACCCTCGCGCGCGGCCGCCTGCATCAATGCTTCCACCTCATCGACATCGAACAGCGCAGAAACAGCCTCGTCACGCCCATCGATCCCCGATGTGCTCTGCCAGATGTTGCGTGTTGATTTTTGTTTCATATGCGTGAGGCCCCAGCCGCTATTTCATTCGCGCGACTTTCAACCGATCTCCGTCGGCACTACCGAGGCTGAAGGAAGGACACGCGCGGTATTTGAAGGCGGTATCGAGGCACAGCCGCACCTCCTCAAACCAGCCCCCTTTGTTCGCGGCAATGCCGATGGCGTCGTGCGGAAGGTTGGGATTGGATGCGATGAAGGCGGCGCGGATCGCGCTCGCGCTGATTTGACCGCGTGTCATTCCGCTCATGTCGGGGAGTTTCACTCTATCCATCAACTTCGAGCTCTGCGCGAAATAGGCTTCCGGTGTCGCCCAGCCACAACTGCCGTGCTTCTCCCATTCATGCTCGATCAGGCTGACAGACGGCGTGCGGCACAGCTCAGTGCGCACCGTGGCTGAGGCAACAGGCAGAACCGGTTTGCAATATTGCGGCCACTGCCCATCTGCCGAACCTTCCGGCCACAGACCGTGCAGCACAAAGGCGAAGTGGTTGCTCCTGCCGCATTGAATGTCCGTATCCTGCGCGCTGTTCCGGGGATTGCGCTTGGCATTAAAGCACGCTTCGGGCGACCAGCTAAACGTGAGCAGATACCCCGCCGTGGGAACAGCGCGCACCTCACTCGGCTTTTGGGTATGCGTGCCGGGGAGGTTTGTGGGCAAGGAGCAACTGGGAGCGGCGTTTACCGTGCCAGTGGTTGCGCTAGCGTACAACGCAAATGCTAAAGCGAAATTCTTAACGCGCATGATAGCCTCCATCCGGAACATAGAAAGAACTTACTGGCATTCGTTCTAGAGTCAAATAGTAACATGGTGTTTAGCTGAAAACATCAACGAGGTTGGTGGGTTCACCTCTGAACCAAGCACGGGCATCAGGGCGGAACAGGAGTCTTATCATCAAGAGACACAGTATAATATTCGAGATCAAAAAAGGTGTTAAAAAATTTCTGAAACGCTGCTTATGTAAGGAAATATCTGGAATGACTAAAAATATATTTAAAATTAAATAAATTGATATTATTATCACAAACGCTTTCTTCCAAAAATTAGAGGATTTTCTCGAGACAAAAAAACAAAGAATTACGTGAGCTGTCCAAAAAAGAGTTATTGCCAGCCCAGAGGTCCACATTGATTGGAACATGTTACGGATAACTGCCCTGAATTCACGGCTATCATAAAAGCACAAAAATATATTCAAAGCGACCGATGCGAGGAAGACTCGTTCAAACCAGATGATCGATTGTGGCCTTTTCATACGCTGCTCATCCATTCCATCATCCTGACGGTATTTCAACATTATACCCATATGACTGATCATTGCATATGCCACTCCAACAAAAAAGCGCCCCGGGTTCCCGAGGTGCTTCTTGTTTGCGGTAACGAACGCTTATGCGCTGTAATACATATCGAATTCAACCGGTGATGGCGCCATTTCCCAGCGGGCAACGTCTTGCATCTTTAGTTCGATGTATGAGTCGATCTGGTCTTCGGTGAACACGCCGCCCTTAAGGAGGAACGCTTTGTCCTTCTTCAGGCTATCAAGCGCCTCCCGCAGCGACGCGCAAACCGTTGGCACCTTCTTGAGTTCTTTCTCAGGCAGATCATAGAGATTCTTGTCCATAGCGGGGCCAGGGTGAATCTTGTTCTGAATGCCATCGAGGCCGGCCATCATCAGTGCGGCATAGCAGAGATAAGGGTTCGCCATCGCATCGGGGAAGCGCACTTCAACGCGCTTCGCCTTCGCACCCGCACCATAAGGAATGCGGCATGAGGCCGAGCGGTTGCGCGCCGAATATGCGAGCAACACGGGCGCCTCATAGCCCGGCACCAAACGCTTGTAGCTGTTGGTGGACGGATTGGAGAAGGCGTTCACTGCCTTGGCATGTTTGATGATACCACCGATGAAATACAGACACATTTCCGACAGGCCGGCATATTGATCGCCCGCGAACAATGGCTTGCCCTTCTCCCAGATGGAAAGGTGCGTGTGCATGCCAGAGCCGTTGTCTTCCTTGATCGGCTTGGGCATGAACGTTGCGGTCTTGCCATAGGCAGCGGCCACCTGATGCACGACATATTTATAGATCTGCATCCGGTCAGCGGTTTGTGTCAACGTGCCAAACGTCAGTCCCAGCTCATGCTGCGCGGCGGCAACTTCGTGATGATGCTTATCGCATGGCAAGCCCATTTCGAGCATGGTCGAGACCATCTCGCCGCGAATATCCATGCAGCTATCGACAGGTGCCACGGGGAAATAGCCGCCTTTAACGCGCGGGCGGTGACCAAGGTTGCCACCCTCATACTTAGTGCCGGTATTGGTCGGCAGCTCGATGTCATCAAGGTGATAATAGCTGCTGTTGTAGGTATTATCGAAACGGACGTCATCGAACATGAAGAACTCGGCTTCCGGCCCAACATAAACGGTGTCGCCAATGCCGGTTGTCTTCAAATAGGCCTCAGCGCGCTTGGCAGTGGAGCGTGGATCGCGCGCATAGAGTTCGCCCGTATTGGGCTCCACAATGTCGCAGAAGATGATCATCATCGGCGTCGCCGAGAAGGGATCGGTGTAAACGGCATCAATATCGAGCTTGAGGATCATATCGCTCTCGTTGATCGCCTTCCAGCCCTCGATTGATGAGCCATCGAACATGAGCCCCTCATTGAGTTCGGTCTCGCCGATCACGCCAGCGCACATCGTGAGGTGCTGCCATTTGCCCTTGGGGTCGGTAAACCGCAGGTCAACCCACTCGATTTCCTGGTCTTTGATCTGCTTGAGAATATCTGCTGCCTTATTCGCCATGTGGTGCCTTTCTGGAGTGTTAAATGGGTCTTGAGTTGAACTTAAACCGCGTCGTTGTCTCGCTCGCCGGTGCGGATGCGCAGCGCACTCTCACACGGGAAAACAAATATCTTGCCATCGCCGATGCGCCCTGTGTGCGCGGCCTGGGCGATCGCCTCAACGGCGGCCTCCACCAGCGTGTCGGCCACGATGACTTCAAGCTTCACCTTCGGAAGGAAATCGACAACATACTCGGCGCCACGATAAAGCTCGGTATGACCTTTCTGACGGCCAAAGCCCTTCGCTTCGGTCACGGTGATGCCCGACACGCCAATCGCCTGTAGTGCGTCCTTCACTTCATCAAGCTTGAACGGCTTGATGATGGCTTCAATTTTTTTCATGCCACTCGTCGTCCCTCTTTTGCGAGTCTAAGCAATAAGCGCGCCAAGCAGCGTTTGCCAAGGATTACTGACTCGCAACAGCAAGAATATATGCTTTCGTGGTGATTTTATGGGCAAACTGACTCGGATTGTGCGATTTTTGAGCAGAATCAATCTCCCGAGCGCGTAAACACCTCATTGCCCGTTTCAGTAATCCCAATACTGTGCTCAAACTGCGCGGAGAGTGAGCGATCGCGCGTCACAGCCGTCCAGCCATCATCAAGCACCTTTACGTCCGCACGTCCGATGTTGATCATTGGCTCAATGGTGAAGAACATCCCGGGCCGCAGCTCCGGCCCTGTGCCGGGGCGCCCCGCATGCAGCACCTCAGGCGCATCATGAAAGAGGCGCCCGATGCCGTGTCCACAAAAATCGCGAACCACGCCATAACGTTGTTTTTCGGCATGTGTTTGGATAGCGTGCCCGACATCGCCGAGCGTATTGCCTGGTTTTGCAGCAGCGATACCGAGCATCATGCACTCGTAGGTCACTTCAACCAACCGCCGCGCCCGAATGGGCACGTCACCGACAAGATAAGTCCGGTTCGTATCACCGTGCCACCCATTTAGAATGGGTGTGACATCAACGTTCACAATGTCCCCATCCTGAAGGCGTTTCGCGCCTGGAATACCATGGCACACAACGTGATTAATCGACGTGCAGCAGCTGTGTGTGAACCCGCGATAGTTGATTGTCGCAGGCACGCCGCCGCCTGCCAGCGTCATCTCGCGCACGATGGTGTCGATTTCTTCAGTCGTGACGCCGGGCACGATACGCGCACCGAGCGCATCGAGGATGGACGCGGCCAGCTTCCCCGCCGCGCGCATCCCGGCAAAGCCCTCCGCGCCATGTAGCTTAATCGCCTGAGTGCGCGTCTGATGAGCGTCGAGGTCCTCAGCTTGGATATATTGATATGTCATGGGCGCGTTATAGCGCGCGCGTAAGGCGGGAGCAATGCTCAGCGAACAGCGTTACCGCCAGCTCGCGAGCCAGTCTGCTAACGCTTGCGGGGTCATATGACGAGCGTCCGCCAGTGCAAAGATATGACCTTTATTCAACAGCGTATCGCTGCGCGGATCGACGATAAGCAGCGCGGGAACGCCCTCGAGGCGCCCGACTCCGTAATGTGCGGGGACAGCAAGATTCTTGTCCATCCGGCCGACATCAACTGCGACAACTTCATAATTTTTATCAACGAATCCACGCACCTCGGGCAATGCCATAACGCCCGCGAGCACACGGCAATCGCCGCACCAATTGCCACCCAGATCAATCAACAGCGCCTTGTGCATCGCCTTGGCGCGCGCCTTAGCGGCAGCGATTTGCACTTTCGGGTCGGCCTTCACATCATAAGGGAACGGTAGCGGCTGCGCGAGTTGATCAAAGCTCGCAATGCTCACGCGTGGCGCAGGCGCCGCAACCAGCGCCACACTCGGCATAGCAATTGCCAAGCCAATCATGAACGCGGTGATCTTTGGGAATTTATAGGTCATTGAGCTCACATAGGGAGCACCGGACCCTCTGGGAAGAGGGAATAACAGAAGCCAAGTCTGACTGCCCGTCCTGCGATAGTCAGTTGGTTGCGGGAGCAGGATTTGAACCTGCGGCCTTCAGGTTATAAGCGAGAATGGCGTATATGTATATCCTCCCAAATGAGACAATGCCTCGATGACCAGATCAAACGCTCGAATTGCTTCCATCCTGCGCACCATACGAGCGAAACCCGCAGAGCAGCGTCAGAACTTAGTCTCCAGATCAACGTGCAGTACATCAATCGCG
>JAYVZY010000369.1:0-1524 GCA_043782885.1 Sphingomonadales bacterium
CCCGTTGATGGAGCTTTACACAATCTTGCAGTGTGGGATACTCTTTATGACGGGATTTTTGTCGAAATGCCGCAAACGAGCATTAAGGACAAGTATGATGCTGCAGTCTTCACAATCCATAGTTGAGCCGTCACTGGCAACGCTTTCGTCTCGCGTGCTGTAACCAATTGGGAAAACAAAACGAAATGAACAGTTATGTATTTACTCGATAAACTGCTTCGTCGCGTCGTCCGAAAAGGCACGCTGGTCATCCACACCACTGATGGCAAGAAATGGCACTATGGGCAGGCGCAACCAGGCTATGGCGCGGTTGAAATTCGGTTCAACGATAGCGGCGTGCCCCTTGCCATTGCGCGCGACCCAGGGCTGGGCGCGGGCGAATGCTATATGAACCAGCGGCTGGACATGGTCGTGGGGAGCATCGCGGACATGATTGAGCTGTTCTACAAGAACGGCTCATGGGATGAGGGCGGCCCAAGCCGCGCAGGATTTGGCGAATGGTTTGGCGCCGTTCGCAATCGCATTGATCGACTCAACTGGGAGTCGCGCTCAAAAAAGAACGTCGCGCATCATTACGATCTTTCTGATCGGCTCTATGATCTATTTCTGGATGCTGACCGGCAATACAGCTGCGCTTATTTCAGCAACCCAAGCAACACGCTCGAACACGCGCAGCACGACAAGATGGCGCATATTGCTGCCAAGCTCCACCTCAAAGCCGGGCAGCGCGTGCTCGACATTGGCTGTGGTTGGGGCGGAATGGCGATCTATCTTCACCGGAAAACAAAGGTCGATGTGCTCGGGGTGACGCTTTCGGCCGAGCAGCTGGCTGTGGCCCGCGCCCGTGCGGAAGCCGCGGGTGTGGCGGCTCATGTGAAATTCGAACTCGTTGATTATCGCGCAGTCACCGGCCAATTTGATCGGATTGTCTCGGTTGGCATGTTCGAACATGTCGGCCCCCCGCACTACCGCACGTTCTTTCGAAAATGTCGCGAGCTGTTGACAGATGACGGCGTGATGCTGCTCCACACGATTGGTCGGATGGCGGGCCCCGGCACCACTGACCGCTGGACAAGCAAATACATCTTCCCCGGCGGCTATTCGCCGGCACTTTCGGAAATCGTGCGCGCGACCGAGAAGGAAAAACTGATCACGGCCGATGTCGAGACACTGCGGTTGCACTATGCGCATACGCTGGATGAGTGGTATCGGCGCTGCGTTGCGGCGCATGACGAGATCATATCGCTCTATGACGAGAAATTCTACCGCATGTGGACGTTTTATCTTACGGCGGCTGCAAGTTCATTCCGGCATGGCTCCATGTGCAACTATCAGCTTCAGTATATAAAGCGGCGCACCGCCCTGCCGATCACCCGTGACTATATCCAAAAAACCGAGGCGCTGCTTTAGCGTCGCATCGCCCCAAGTCACGGCGACGAGACAATGACCCCTTTCACATAGCGTGGCTTTATGGTGACGGGGGTGGCGAGGATGCTGGCGGATCTGCCTGACCGTGTGCCGCGC
>JAYVZY010000370.1:0-2410 GCA_043782885.1 Sphingomonadales bacterium
GTGGTGCACCACGACGATGCGCGGCGCATTCTGCGATCCGGGGGGTGATCTTGATGCCTTAAAGGCAGCCGCCGCACAGCATGGTGTCACGATCGAGAAGCTTATTCTCACCCACGGCCATCTCGATCATTGCGGGCTGGCGGGTGAATTGGCGCAGCAATTGGGGGTGTTGATTGAAGGGCCGCATCGTGATGATGTGTTCTGGATCGACCAACTCGGGCCAGACACGACCAAAATGGGTGTTCCATCGAAAACGTTCACGCCCGATCGGTGGCTGATCGGTGGTGACACGGTGACGGTCGGTGATCTTACGCTGGATGTGATCCATTGTCCCGGCCACACGCCGGGCCATGTCGTGTTTTTTCATGCACCATCAAAGCTGGCACTTGTCGGAGATGTGCTGTTTCAAGGGAGTATCGGGCGGACAGATTTCCCACGCGGCAATCATGGCGATCTCGTTAACGCAATCACCACGCGGCTTTGGCCGCTGGGTGATGACATCGCGTTCGTGCCGGGGCATGGGCCGATGTCTACCTTCGGGCATGAGCGCAAAACCAACCCTTTTGTGGCAGATTTTGCGCTCAGGCAGTGATTACTGAACCGTATCTACCGTCTCAGTCTGAGCGGGCGGCGCATAGGGGAGGTGCGGCAGCGCAATCGCATATATCCCCAGTCCAAGGAGCGACAACATCGTCAGGCTTGTGCCAATCGTCCGCCCAAGCGGAAACCCCTCGTCCATCCCCAGCGCGTGAGCGACGCGCCCGAGCATAATTGCGCTACTCAACACCCAAAGCCAGATCGGGCCGTGCCCGGTGCCGTCTCCGCCACCAAGAGCGAGCTCAATGAGCACGATCAAAATCAGGATGAGCGGAACATTTTCGATGAAATTAGCCTGCGCACGCATGCGCGCAATCAATTTCTCATTGCCGCCGTCACCGATAGAAATTTTTTCGGATTGTCGCACCTGTCCGCAGCGGATGCTCAGCCAGATGTTGATCAGCGCGGCCACACCGGCCATTGTGAGACTTACTGGAAGCATGTTTTTCCTCTCAATTATGGATCATCGTTGGCACTATCGTCACGATCTGCTTGCAACTGTCAAGCGAATCGTTATACGCGCTGGCTCGCTCGCATCGAACGACATGTGTCACTGAGATTAGTCTTGGTGGTCGCTTGGGTTCTTTGCATTACAGATTTGTTGATGATAAGGTGCCGAAATGGCCGTTCCAAAACGAAAAACATCGCCCTCGAAGCGCAATATGCGTCGCAGCCACGATTCGCTGTCGGTCGAAGCGTTCCAAGAATGCTCGAATTGCGGCGAACTCAAGCGTCCACACAATTTATGCAGCGCCTGCGGCCACTATAACGGTCGCGAAGTTGTTGCGGTCGCGGGTTAAGCACATAACCTGGTGTAACTGAGGAGATGGTGCCGGTGGCAGATTCGCCACGAATTGCCATCGATGCTATGGGGGGCGACAAGGGGCTTGTTGGCATTGTCGCTGGCGTTGCGCTTGCGCATACCCGCTGGCCAGAGCTTCACTTTGAGTTGGTTGGTGACGAAAGCCTGATCGCTGCGGCTCTCGCTGCGCATGCTACCCTCAACGCTGTAACGACGATCACCCATGCTCCAGATGTTGTGGCGGGTAGTGATAATCCCGTGCAAGCTATTCGCCGGGCGAAAACCACCAGCATGGGGCTTGCGATTGCAGCTGTGAAAAGCGGACGCTGCGGGGCGGCTGTTTCGGCGGGCAATACTGGCGCGCTGATGGCAACGGCAAAAGTTGCGTTGCGCATGTTACCGGGCATCGATCGCCCTGCGCTTGCGGCGCTGCTGCCGAGTTTGGGTGCGACGGACCATGTGATGCTTGATCTTGGCGCGAATACCCAGTGTGATGCGCGCAATCTTGTTCAGTTCGCGGTGATGGGTGCCGCTTACGCGCGCGCCGCACTCGGGTTGAAACTGCCGCGCGTGGGACTCCTGAATATCGGTAGCGAAGAGATGAAGGGTACGGATACGATCCGCGAAGCAGCAACGGCGCTGCGCGCAAGTGCCCATTTACCGCTTGTCTTTGCAGGCTTTATTGAGGGTGATCGGATCTCGCACGGTGATGTTGATGTCGTTGTGTGTGACGGGTTCTCAGGCAACATCGCGTTGAAAACCGCCGAGGGCACGGTGCGGTTTGTTACCGACCTCCTCAGGCGTGCGTTCTCCAGTTCGGTGCGCTCAAAGTTTGGTTTCTTGATTTCGAAGCCCGCGACTGAGTTGATGCGCCACCATCTTGATCCGAACAACCACAACGGCGCTGTTTTCCTTGGGCTCAACGGCATCATCGTTAAGAGTCACGGTGGCGCGAATGAGATTGGCATTGCCAACGCGATTGGGGTTGCTGCAAAACTGGTGGCACACGAC
>JAYVZY010000371.1:0-4222 GCA_043782885.1 Sphingomonadales bacterium
TCCTTATTTTGGAACAGCGGTGGTGAGCTGGAGCGCGTGGAGTTCGCCGCCCATGCGACCGCCGAGGGCATCATAAACCATCCGCTGCTGCGTTATCCGCGACAGACCAGCGAACGTCGGCGAGGTGACGCGCGCGGCATAATGATTGCCGTCTCCGGCCAAATCAGTAATCTCCACCAACGCATCGGGAATGCCGGTGCGGATCAGCGATTCAATATCAGCGGCGGCCATGCCCACTATTTGCTCTCCATCAACTGACGGCGGGCTTCGACATTGAATTTCTCAAGTGCTGCACGCACCTCTGCCTCGCTGGTGTCGATGCCTGCAGCGGTGATGTCACCAAGCAGCTTGCGGACAACATCCTCATCGCCCAGCTCTTCAAATTCGGCTTGCACGACGGATTTAGAATAAGAATCTGTTTCCGCTGCCGTCAGCTTCATTTTGCCGGCCGCCCATTCGCCCACCAAGCGGTTGCGACGCGCAGTGACACGGAACGCCATGTCCTGCTCATGCGCGAATTTGTTTTCATAGGCCTGCTCGCGATTGTCAAACGTCGTCATGATTCACCTCTATTGCCTAGATAGGGCGCGCGGCCCGCAAGCGCAACGGGCGACGGCCCTTCAAGGGCGGCATCGCTCGCGAGTTTATCAACGCGCTCATTATCGGGATCGCCGTTGTGGCCCTTCACCCATTTCCAGTCGACATCATGCGGTGCGGCGGCGGCGAGCAGCGCTTGCCAAAGCTCGACATTCTTGACCGGCTTCTTGTCGGCAGTCCGCCAGCCGTTGCGCTGCCAACCATGAATCCATTTGGTGATGCCATCACGCACATAAACGCTGTCCGTCGTCAGCGTGACACGGCACGGCTTGGTGAGCGCCTCCAACGCTCTGATCGCGGCCATCAGCTCCATCCGGTTGTTGGTGGAATTGGCCTCATGGCCCGAGAGTTCCTTCTCGCGGAGCTTCTCCCCTTCGCCAATCCGAATGAGCGCGCCCCAGCCGCCGGGGCCAGGATTACCCTTGCACGCTCCGTCGGTCGCGATGATAACGTGCGGCTTTTCGGTCACAGAGCCGCGTAATGCTCAAGCCGCCGCAGGAACGCGAGCGGGTCTTTGCGCGTCACGAGCGCATCGGCGGGTGTATTCAGCCAATCCCACGCGCGGGTCAGCAGGAAGCGCAAACAGGCGCCGCGCGCGAGGATGTTGAACGCGGAACGCTCGTCTTCTGTTCGGCCAAATGCATCGTCATAGCCTGCGATCAGCGCCGTACCTACGGCGGCGTTATAATTCCGGCCCTCATTGTCAAAGCACCAAGCCGTATGCGTTACCGCCAAATCCCAGGCGCGCACTTCAGTGCAGGCGAAATAGAAATCAATGAGGCCAGAGACAGCATCGCCGCGCATAAGCACATTGTCGGGGAAGAGATCGGCGTGGACAACCGAGTGTGGCAGGGCTGCGGGCCAATGAACCCTCTGGAACGCACATTCTTCAGCCACCCGCACTTTGAGGCCAGAGGCGATAGTGTCCAAATCATTCCCGCACTTGGCCGCAAGCGCATACCAGCCCTCGGGGCCGAGCGTATTCGTCCGGTTGAGCGGGAAAGCTGTTAGCGCAGCGTGCATCTGCCCAAGTGCAGCACCGGTCGCGTGCGCTTGTGCCGCTGTCGGGTGGCTCACGGACACACCGTTCAGAAACTCAATCAGCGCTGCAGGGCGCCCGCAGACTTCTCGTAACTGCGCGCCATCGCGCCCTTTGATCATGCGCGGAACGAGATTGTTTTTATCCGCCAAATGATCGAGCAACGCCATGAAAAAGGGCAGATCAGCAGAATCGACGCGTTTCTCGTAGAGTGTCAGGATGAACCGCGCTCCCTTGCGATCCGCCCCGCTCGTATCGATCAGATAGTTGCTGTTTTCCACACCTTCGGCAATTCCCTTGGCAGAAACGAGCGGGCCGACGTCATAATGCGTAAGCAGCTCGGTCATCTCCTCGGCAGATACGTGCGTGTAAACAGCCATCCGGAATTAGGCCGCCAGACCGCGCGGGAGCTTGAACTCAATCGTCTCGCGCGCCGTCGTTACTTCTTCCTCGGTGATCGTGAAACGCGTGGCGAGTGCATCAACCACCTCGCGCACCAGCACTTCGGGGGCAGAAGCGCCAGCGGTAATGCCAAGTGTGTGCAGCGTCCCAAGCCAGTCAAAATCGATCTCGCTCGCGCGCTGAATGAGCCGAGACCGCGCACCCATCCGCTCTGCCACTTCCGCCAGCCGCATCGAGTTGGAAGAGTTCGGCGCCCCAATCACCAGCATTACATCGCATTGCGCGGCAATCGCTTTGACGGCCGCTTGGCGATTTGATGTGGCGTAGCAGATATCCTCTCCCTTGGGCCCTTGAATGCCCGGAAAGCGCGCCTGGAGTGCTGCAACAATATCGGCGGTATCATCTACGGAGAGAGTCGTTTGGGTCAGAAATGCGAGGTTTTCGGGGGCATCCGGCGAAAGCGCCGCCACATCTGCCATTGTCTCCACCAGCGTCATCACCCCATCGGGCACTTGACCAAAGGTGCCGATCACCTCGGGGTGCCCCTTATGGCCGATGAAGACAATGTGCTTGCCCGTTTCCACCAGTCGTTCCGCCTGTTTATGCACTTTCGAGACGAGCGGGCAGGTGGCATCAAGATAGTTGAGCTGGCGCGCCTCAGCCTTGGCGGGCACCGATTTTGGCACGCCGTGTGCCGAGAACACAACCGGCACACCATCTGGCACTTCATCAAGTGATTCGACAAACACCGCACCTTGCGCGCGCAGTCCATCAACCACGAACTTGTTGTGCACAATCTCGTGCCGGACATAGACGGGCGCTGCGTATTTCTCGATGGCGAGCTCAACGATGCGGATCGCGCGGTCAACGCCAGCACAAAAGCCACGCGGGGCCGCGATCAGCAGTTTCAGGGGGGGCTTGTCGTTCATATCCGGTTCCCCTTAAGCGATTACTTGCAGCAGCGGAAGCGGCTTCCTATACGGTGGCGCATCAGATTGAAAAAGGATTATGCCGTGAAGCTCAACCGACCCCTGATTGCCCTTATCGCGCTGGCGGTGCTGGGCGGCTGCGCAAAAAAAGATCATGATCTCGATGAGAGCGGCGGCGTATCGATTAAGCGTTCAAGCTGCCCCGCAGTGGCGGTGCCCGTGAACACTGGCGACGTCACGCTGTTTAACCCCGCCAACAGCCGCGATTCGCGCGCGATTGATGTGGTGGCAAACATCACCAACGTGGTGGTAAGCTGCACCGATGGCGCGACGGGCGATATTGTCTCGTCTGCAACCTTCGATGTGCAGGCTCGCCGCACCGATGCCAGTGGCGCGCGCGATGTGGTGCTCCCCTATTTCGCGACGGTGGTGCAAGGTGGCAAAATCGTCATTTCCAAGCGGATCAGCTCGGTCGGCCTCCATTTTGACAATGGCCAGCTCCGTGCCAGCACGCGCGGCATCGGCAGCGCGAGCATTGATCGCACTGCCGCCACACTGCCGCTGGAGCTGATCACCAAGATCAACAAAAAGCGCAAATCGGGGCAGGATGACGCGGCGGTTGATCCGCTCGCGGATCCGGCCGTGCGTGAACAAATTGCGCGCGCGAATTTTGAGCTGCTCATCGGCTTCCAGCTCACCAACGATCAGCTGCAATATAACGCGACGCGATGATGCTTGGCGCGGTCACCCGCGTTGACTGCGTTCTCACGGGGAGGGCCGTGCCGTTTCGCGGCGCTGAGCGCAGTGCGATTCAGAAACGTGCGGCAAATGGCAGCGTGCGGGTTGGCTGGCTCGGGCTCGATGGCGACGAGCAAGCCGATCTTTCGGTGCACGGTGGGCCGGACAAAGCGATCCATCATTACGCATTCGATCATTATGCGCTATGGGCGGAAAAGGCGCCTGCCCACCCCAAGCTCAGCGTGCCCGGCGCTTTTGGTGAGAACATTTCCACGCGCGGCCTGACCGAGGAGACGGTGTGCATCGGTGATCGCTTCCGGCTCGGCACCGCGTTCGTCGAGGTCAGTCAGCCGCGCCAACCGTGCTGGAAGCAGGCGCACGTCATGGAATGGACGACGCTCCCCAAGATGATGGTGCGCGAGGCGAAGAGCGGGTGGTATTATCGGGTGATCGAAGAGGGTGCAGTGGCAGCGGGCGACGCGATGACCCTTGAAGCGCGGCCGCACCCCGATTGGCC
>JAYVZY010000372.1:0-8804 GCA_043782885.1 Sphingomonadales bacterium
CCGAGTCTTAATTTTATCGAAAAATACGTCCATCGCCTCGTCATTCGGCACTGCGACCTGCGCAGCCAATGCCGCGCGATGATGATGCCGCGGCAACAAACTTCGGTCATCGCACGGAATGATCAGGTCAATCTTATGCATCAAAATAAGTGATTTCAATGCACAGAACCAAGCTTCCGCAGACAGAATATAGGGCGGAAGTCTATGAACGCCGCTGATGTAGCGCGATTGCAGGGCGGGTGAACTTAAATCAAAGGGCGCGGCATGAACAATCATACCCTTGCGTCCCAGCGACCGCACAATCGCCAAAAAGGAACGCAAATCATCGCCTATAACAAGTACGCTGGTCATCCCCCGTCGGATAATCCAGAGACTATAAATATGCCATTAAAAAGCTTATCGTTGCTCTGGTATGCGTTTCTCGATCATCATTCCTACGCGCGACCGGCCAGCACTTTTCGCGCAGACTCTCGCGTCGGTACAGTCGCAAGCCTTTAATCAGCTTGAGATCATTGTCGTCAATGATGGCTCGCACGCGGATCATCTCCCTGATTACGAGGCGATTGTTGCGACCGCTATCGCGCAAATGGGCGCGCGACTGAGGGTGTTCCACCTCATCCGTCGCCCAAATGGTCATGGCCCAAGTTATGCACTCAATTTTGGCGTATCGCAGGCCGTTGGCGATTATGTTGGTTTTCTGGATGATGATGACGTCTGGTTGGAAGCCAATCATCTCGCGCGCGCCGATGCGGCGCTCATTGGCGATGCTGATCTGTATATGTCCAATCAGCGCGCATACAGCCTTGGCCATGAAATATCAGAGCAGCTCTGGCTCGGCAGTCTTGCACCACGACTCGCCGCCGAGGGTCGAGCGCCAGATGTGGACGGTAACTTCACCGTTACCGTCCACGACCTCATGAAGACGCCTGGCTTTTGTCACCTCAATGCCATGATCGTTCGTCGGAAGCTGTTCGAGAGTATTGGCGGGCTTGATGAGACGATACGGTGGGAGGGCGATCGTGACCTCTACCTCCGGCTCATTGATGCCGCGCTCACGATGTTACACAACCCGCGCGAAATTGCACGCCACAACATCCCAGATCCAGCCAAGTCTGCCAATATGACCACCGCGATCACCGATCTGCAAAAGCGGCTCTCGCAGCTACGGGTCGTCGACAAGGCCGCGACGCTCGCCAAGAACCCTGTCATCCGAGCGCATGGGCGCGAACACAGAAGTCATGTTATGGCCAAGGTCGCTGCCACTCTGGCCTTAGAGGGAGACAGGAGGGGGGCTAGGGCGTACGCCTGCAGCGCCTTTGCCAGCCGACCCAGTCTCGGTGGGCTAGTGGCGTTACTTCGCCACAGTTTGGGCCGATAGTCTGATAATCGGAGGAGACTGACATCGTCATGTTATGTCAAACCACTAACCGGACAAAATATCCACGATTTCCTGTACTCGCGCGGGATCACCGCACGCGATGACATCCCCTTCGGAGTTCGCATCAAGCGGCTCTCCGCGCCAATCGCACATCCGGCCGCCTGCACCCTCTACAATCGGCACGAGCGCGGCGAAATCATGTACTTTCAATCCGCTCTCCACGACCAAGTCTACATGCCCACTGGCCACCAAACCATAATTATAACAATCCCCGCCATAGATCGCGCGCTTGGCGTTGACGTGCGGGACGAGATTTTGGAATTTCGCGGCATTCTCGTCATTGAAGTAATGTGGGCTAGAGGTCGCGAGTAGTATCTGGTCGAGGCTCGCACAGGCGCGGGATGTGACGGTTTTACCGTTGAAAGTTGTTGGTTTCCCCACCACACCAAGCCAGCGCTCCTTGGTGATTGGCTGATCAATAATGCCCATCACCGGCCAGCCATCTTGCATCAGGGCAATGAGCGTACCAAAAATTGGTCGTCCCGCAATGAAGCTTGTGGTGCCATCAATCGGGTCAAATACCCAAATGCGCGAAGCATCCGCGCGGCTGCTGCCGTATTCCTCACCGATTACGCCGTCTGTCGGGTGTTCCTTCTCAACAATCGCACGCATCGCAGCTTCGGCTGCGCGGTCTGCCAATGTCACGGGTGATAAGTCAGCCTTGGTTTCCAGCCCGAATTCAGAACGAAAATAGGGCCTGATAGCATTGGCTGCAGCATCGGCGAGGCGATGGGCGAGGGTAACATCAGCTGAGTTCATATCGGCGCTGTTGCATAGCGTCTGGTGTGGCGCAAGCCCGTGTGCCGCTATGGCATTACCATGCGGGGCAGTGTTGGGATTGCTCGCGAGATGTCGTCACATGCCGCCGAAGTCGTTAGATTAAAGAGAGAGGCCTCTATCAATTCCCGATCAGGACGAACGGTGCCCAGATCGCGGGGTGCGCGCCGCCAATAACTTTTCGATCAGCCATCAGTTTAAGGATCGCGCTCTGTAAGGCGCCTGCACGGCTCATGCCCTTCGCGGCATTTTTGACAGTATCGACGGTCAGTCGCGCCGCAGCATCATCACGCACCGGCCAATGGGAGAGGAGAAAACTCCGGGCGCCCGCCAGGCGGAAGGCGCGTGCCAATCCCGAATAGGTTGGCGCGGTGGCGTTGCGTCCGGAGCCGCTGTTGCACGCAGAGAGAATGACCCAGTCAGCGGGGATATTCAGTTGGGCGATCTCAGAGGCCGTCAATAGTCCGTCATCATCGCCGGATTTGGCACCGGGTGGCGTCAGCACCAACGCGGGCTCTGACAAGCCGTTGACCTCTGCGCTGGTCAACCCGTGCGTCGCGAACGCGACAACCGAATAGGGCGTGAAGTCAAAGGCCTTCACTGCCGCCTCCGTCGCATCATGCTGAACAACGACATGCGTCTTTCCACTGAATGCGGCTGCCATTTTTGCGAGTTCAGCACTTGCCCCAGGAAGCGCTGGAAGCGCGCCTATCGCGTTGGTTGTCGCTGCATCTTCCACAGGCCGCTGCGAGGGGAGACTCAGCGCGGGATCACCAATCCCAACAAAACTGCTGTCAACAATGCGAGAACCGCCGGCGGTCGGCATTGTAAAATCGGAAATCACCGACACCGCGTGACGCCGGATCAACCAAGACGCGCGCGCCAATCCGTGACCGCGCTCCGCAGGTCGGGTGAGCAACAGGGCCTGCGGAATGTTTGAGGCGAGGCCACTTGCGGGGAATAGCCATTCAGCCTTGTTCGCAACATCCATGCCCAGATGGCCGGGGAGCAGGGCGCGATAGAGCGCGAGTGCGGCCACTGTATCAAAAGGTGCCGGTCGCGCGTCGGGCACCAGCCTGGCATCATCAATGCTCGTGCGGATACGATCAGCCAGCGCTGTTACCGCCCGTCCGTTGCCGTTCGCCTCGGCCCAGAATACGCGCTGTCGAGTAACAGCAATCGTCGCCACGCGATCTGACAGATTCAACGGGAGGATAAGCGCTTGCGCGTCCGTTAGCCGAGCTTGCAGCTCCCGCAGCGGCGTCGGTTGCGGGCGGGCGATTTTTGCGTAAGTCGGAAATTGGCTGGTGATCTGCGCGGTGAGTGCATTCACTTCGGCGTGCGCCGACTTGATCCCGATACTGAGCGCAGTTGCATCTCCTTTCTCGCCACTTTCCACCTTCGTAAGGCTCGTTTGCAGCCCGGTCAGCCTGCCATTGGCAGCACGCAACTGGCTGATAAGCGCTCCCAAGCCCTTGGAACGCGCCACTGCGCGAGCCGCCAGTTCAGCATTAACGAGGGTGAGTTCCGACATTGCCGAGAGCTGTGCCGTCCGAACAGCTTCATCATAATGACCAGTATGAAGGGCTATGAGGGCAACATCAGCAAAGGCGCCCGTCACGACTTGCGAAAGCGATACCAAGTTCGAATGCTTGGCCGCCAAATCGGCCAAGCGAGATTCGAGAATCGAACTTGCGTTATCCGCAATCACAAAAGCCTCTTGGTGGTTGCCGCTCCGATCTAAAATATGAGCGAGATCAAGGTTTGCACCAATCGCTATCCGATGGTCATCGCCCAGCGCCTTTCCAAGTCTAGCAGCACTTATCCGTGCAAGCGGAATGGCTTCATCAAAATGCCCAGTCACAGCTAGAATACGCGCAATGCTGCGACCAGCCGCAGCGGCTGACTGGTTTTCGGGGGGCAGATGTTCCAAGATTTCCTTTTGCCCAAGGCGCTGATAGGTGAGCGCCTCGGAATATCTGCCAAGCTTTTCAAGCACATTCCCCAAGTTTACATAGGCATTCCCTCGCAAATCAGGTTCAGCACCCAGCACATCTATTTTGTGAATGAGCGTTGATGCCGCCATAAATATCGCCTCGGACTCAGCATATTTATGCTGCAATTCTAAGGCACGTCCCAGCAGTGACATGGGGTCGTAAACATTGACTGTTTGGGTGCCATACAACGCACCTTCGGCAGCGATCTCTTGCCGAAACACTGACTCCGCCTCGCCATACCGTCCGAGTTGCAGCAAAGCACCTCCAGAGCCGTTTAAGGCTTGGGCAACGACAGTATTTTGGGGCCCAAGATTTTTGTACGCAATTGCGGCCGCTTTGCTCATCAAATCGATCGCGTCATCGTCATCGAGATTGAGTCGAAAGATTCCACAGGTCATCATCGTCGATGCGACGAGTGAATCAGTAAATGGTAAGTAACTTTGCGCACGTTCTGCAGCCAGACAACCATTTTCCTTTGCCTGGAAAAAATTACCACGACCATACGCCACCATGCTGAGGCTTTCGTAACCGATAGCGGCCGCACCGCTCATTTCACCCTGTTGTTCGCGGGCCGCCTTTATCGATTTATTCGCGTAGTTCTGGGCGTCGTCATATTTCTGGAGCTGGGTTAATATCATTGCGTAGGTGGCGTAAAGCTGAGGCGCAAATATCTCTTTGGAGAGTATTTGGGGTGTTAACAGTTCCTCTGCTTCTTTAATTTCAACGACTGCTTTGTCGTTCTGATCCGCCTCATAAAGCGCGAGCGCCATGCGCATATGTGTCTCGGATTTGAGGGTCGCACTGCTCTTTGGATCGGCCAGTACTCGGCTCAGGAAAGCCTGCCATGCGGCTCTTTCCACGCTTGGTTTGTTAAAACGGTCACGTTTGCGCATATCTTCGATGGTGACGGACGGCGTACCAGCAGCAGATGTTTGCGCGTGCACGCGGCTGGCGCCCAGCGACATCAGGCACAGCGCCAGATATAAGGCAAATCTCACAACCAACTAAATATCCCCGCTCCGACTACGCACCCTCTAAAAAGTCTACGAAGCAAAACCCCACATTGCAATCCCCAAATTCTAACGGCATTTGTCACTCCCGTTCGTCCCAAATTTTCTGCTAAGGTATCGTAACTTTGAGGGCGGGTAATGGCTGGTTTGCATATTTTGAATATTGAAGATGATCCGCTCACGGCTCAATTGGTGGCGGAGTTGCTGGCGGCAGAGGGAGATCGGGTCACTTGGGTATCCACTGGGAACCAAGGGTTGAAACGCGCGGCCGCAGAGGCGTTTGACGTGATTGTGCTGGATCGTAACCTGCCAGAGCTCTCTGGCGTCGAAATCGCATCACGCTTGCGTGAGATAGGCAACCAGACTCCAATCTTGATGCTCTCAGCGCTTGGGCGTAGTGAAAACCGCGTTGAGGGACTCGATGCTGGGGTAGACGATTATCTGGCCAAACCGTTTGAGCCAGCTGAACTCATCGCTCGGGTGCGCGCATTACACCGGCGTACGGGCGGGCAATCACATGAACCCATCATGATCCTCGGAGAGCTTAAATGTCATGTTACAGCCCGTACCGCGCACCGGCAGGGCAAGCACATCGCGCTCAGCCCAAGGGAATTTGCGCTGTTCCACTATTTCATGGACAATGCAGGAGAAGTAGTGACTCGCGAAATGTTGTTACGAGATGTTTGGAATTTGTCCTTTGATCCAGAAACAAATGTGATTGACGTGAACGTGGGGCGCTTGCGGCGCAAGCTTGAAGAGGGTTTTGCAACACCTGTGCTGGAAACGATCTGGGGCACTGGTTATCGGCTGACGGGCGGTTAGTGCGCGCGGGTTCGATCTTCAACCGATTGACGGCTTTGAGCGTTTTGATTGGGCTGCTCGCGACGGCATTGCTCTATGGCGCTGCGACCTATGTGGTGCGGGCGAACAGCAATGAGATACTCGCGCATTTGGTTGATACCGATATTGCAGGCTTGGTCGATATTTACGCGTCAGGTGGGCAGCCGGAGCTTGAAAAACGACTGGCTGATCGGTTAGCCTTTGCGCCGCAAACCAGCGATGCCGCGCATTATATGCTGGCTGACTCCAAAGGGAAGCGACTGGCGGGAGATATTGCGCAGTGGCCTGCATTAATCGCCAGCACATCAGAAAGCCGGTTCGTGACACTCGCCGATGGCCCCGCCGTTTTTGCGCGTAGCACGCAACTTGGGCCTAACCTGAAACTCGTTGTTGCGCGCGAATATGGTACTCGAGCGGCTTTGTTGCGGCAGATTACGATCGCGTTTCTCCTGACCGGGCTCGCCGTTATCGGTATGATTGTTGGTGCGGGCTCTTGGGTCGCACAGCGATTGCGCGGACGCGTCGCCGCCTTGAACGCGACGTTCCGACTGCGCGAAACAGGTCATACGACCGATGACCCAGCGCGGCGTGCTGAGCGTGATGAGCTTGGCGAGCTGAGCGCCCATGTCGATGAAATTATTGCCCGCCAATCTGCGCTGGTCGTCACGCTGCGCAATACGTCCGATCAGACCGCACACGAACTGCGCACGCCACTCATGCACCTTGACACGCGGCTACAGCGGATCATCGCGCAATCCCGTGACAATGAATTGACGGCGACGCTGCTCGCCGCCCGGCAGGACATTAAGACGACTATCCGGATGCTGGAATCCCTTTTGGACATTGCGGCAAACGAAGCGCAGCGTGGTGATATGAGCCATCTTGCCGAGACCAATCTGTCTGAACTCGCGATCAACATAGCCGATCTCTTTACCGACAGCGCACATGATCTTGGCCTGGCACTGGAAACAGCCATCGCGCCCGACGTTATGATGCACTGCGATCCGATGCAGATGACGCGGATGCTCTCCAATTTACTCGATAACGCATTAAAATATGTGCCGTCCGGCGGCACCATCCGGCTCTCCGTGGAAGCAGGCCCAAAGATCAGCGTGATTGACAATGGCCCAGGTGTTCCATGTGATATGCACGAACACGTGTTCGAGCCTTTCCGCCGTTCGGGGGGTGATGCGAGCAGTGGGCGTGGACAAGGACATGGCCTGGGGTTGGCTCTGGTGAAAGCGATTGCTGCACGTCACAGTTTGAGTGTGCGGTGCGACGATGCCGCTCCGGGTGCGGCTTTTCTTATTTTTCCGGAGAGGACGACGTGATGCGAGCTAGAGTCGTTATATTGGTATTGTCCATTGTTGCTGGAGCCTCAGTGTTGTGGGTTGATCGCAGTGTGGCAAAAATGTCTCCCATCCAAGATGACGTCATCCGCGTCGCAAATGCGCTTGCATTAGGAGCAAGCCATGCAGACCGCGACACTCTGGGTAAGGCGGCACGGACGCTGGATGCACTTGGCGCACATCCGGCGGATGATCATGATCCGGATTTGGCTCGGCTATGGGCGGCTGCGGCGTACCGTGGAAAGGCTGCACCGCCTCCGTTTCGTGGCCGAATTCTCGGGCCGGGTTATGTTGCGGGCGCGGTGGCCGCCGGAGGGCGTGTTGCGACCGAGCAACTTTTTCTCGGCGGGCAGTCCGCGCACGTTGCCGTGTCAACCGCTACGAGTGCAAAATTGTCACTCACGATACGCAACGGAAGCGGTGATACTGTGTGTGCCATCCCTAATAACTCAGCCAACACAGCGTGCCATTGGGTTGCCATTTTCTCCGAGCGCTATCGAATCGAGGTCAGCAATCCGAGCGCGCAATCCGCCAAGTATTTTTTGGTGACCAATTAAACGACACCGCTCCACTCAATAGGCTCGACCTTTTTGACCATGACGCCCCAGCCGATCGAGCCAAAAAGGACAATCGCGGCAGTAAAAACAAAAGCCCAGAGATATTGGCCTGTGCGATCAACGATGAACCCGGTGAGTATCGGCCCCACGATCCCGGCGATGTTGCCGATGCAGTTCTGAAAGCCGATCCATTTTCCGGCCGCTTTTGGCCCTGCCAAAGTTTGGCCAATCATATAAACACCGTTATTCGACAGGCCGCTAAAAATGCTCGAGCAACATAGCGCGATGACTGAGACGAGGGGCGTCGCGACTGCGCACACCAGCAGACAAATCGCGCAGCCGGTCAACGCGACAACTTGGGCTGTTTTCAGCACCCGCGATGCTGGCAGGCCATTTGTGATCAGACGATCTACAATGATACCGCCCACAATTGAACTGATTGCGCTGAAGAAGTAAATCGCACCGCCGACTTGCGCCATTTCAGCGAGCGTGAACCCGCGTGCTTTGACAAGGTACAGGGGTAGCCAGCTTATGACAAAATAGAAGCCATAAACGCCACAGAAATGTCCGATAGCCGTGCCCCAGGCCGAGCGCATTTTCATCAATGTGACATAGCTCGGCCCGCCGTGCGCAACCTCCACGTCCGCGCGCTTGGGCTGCTGCACGAGCAACAGCCAAGGCACCAACCAGAGCAATGAAATCAGCCCGAAGCCGATGAAGCTCAGCCGCCAGCCATAATGCGCCATCACCAAACCGCCTACGAAAATGCCAAACGCCGGGCCGAGCGCTAATCCGATACTCACGCTGGAATTTGCCTTTCCCAAATGGTTGGACGG
>JAYVZY010000373.1:0-1828 GCA_043782885.1 Sphingomonadales bacterium
GGCAGACGTCATCGCATAAACATCGACCACCATGTTCGGCGATGCTGCCTTAAGCGATGCATAGATGTCCGCAGTGAATGTCGCGATGCCACACCGGCGCGGTGTGAAACCGCCGACAAGCGCGATATGAGTTTTGGAAGCGCAGGCCGTATGCAACATGTAGCCTATCGTGCTCTCATCTTCCATGATTGTCGTTTCAGCGAGATCGTACATTGGTTTGGCCTCATGAGAATATAAGCGCCTCGACCGGAGAGGTGGGCCGAGGCGCACTGGCAAGGGGTCGCGGTCCTGCCAGTATGGCGGAAACTTTATATTGGAATGCCGTAATAGCCGTTGACCAGGACATCATAGGCCGGATCGTAAACGGGCGGTTTGTCGCTGGCATGATGCGGCGCAGCGGTCAGTTTCGCCACGTCAATATCCACGACATAGCCGTGTTTTTCGAGTGAATATGTAAGCTTCTTCCAAGGGATCGAATAATGATCTTCACCAAGACCGAGAAAGCCGCCGAACGACATCACGGCATAGCTCACATGGCCACTGTGTTTATTGATCATCAGGTTAAGGATCGAGCCGAGCTTTTCGCCAGCCGTGTTAAAAACCGACGTTCCTTCAACTTTGTTTGACGCGATCAGCGCCGAGGTCTCATCATATTTGGGTTCGTGAAGGGCCACGCTGCTTCTCCAATGGTTGCATCAAAGAGAAAACCATCGAGCGCCGCAATTGTTCCCACTTCCGCTAAGCGTCTGCAGTCTTTTCAATAATCTCGGTTAGCGCCGTTTTGACGTCTGCGGCCTCACTCGCCAGCCGCCCCTCTTTGCGCGCGCTCATGGGATCAGAAACACCCATCCCCTCAGACTCGGCATTCAATCGAGCATCAACCTCCGAATCCCACTCTGTGAGCAATGCCTGCTTCTCATCGTCGTTTAGTTCAGGATCGGCGAGCAACGCCTCGGGGGTATCAAAATGTTTGCGCGGATTGGGCGATGCCTCGTCCATCATCAACACGGCAGGCGTGCCGAGTGCCGCCTGCTCGCGGTGGAACAGCAGCGCCTGGCCGATGGTCGCGGTCACGGTCTCCGGCTCAAATGGCTTAGTAATAAGGTAGGTCGGCTCGGGGCGCTCGCCAGTGAGCAGCCGCTCGGGGAAGGCCGTGATGAAGATGACGGGCACATCTATCGCGCTCAAAATATCCTTCACAGCGTCAATCCCGCTCGAACCATCGGCCAAGCTGATGTCTGCGAGCACCAGCTCGGGACGGATGCGGCTGGCGAGGGCTACCGCTTCATTGCGGGTGCGGGCAATGCCGGTTACGCTATGGCCGAGGTCTTCGACAATTGATTTGATGTGCAGTGCGATGATCGACTCATCTTCGATAATCATCACCTGCGCCGTGAGGCTATCGGCAATTGCCTGCCGTGTGGTGACAATCTCGCGTGTAACCGTTTCAAAATCGCTGCCCAGAATCTCTGCGGCCTCGAATATGCTGAAGCCCTCAATCGCGGTAAGCAAAAGCGATTGCCGTGCGTGAACCGGCAGGTTAGCAACCACGCCGCCCCGCCCGCTCACGCCCGCCATCCCCTTCCAAAGATGATGAAAAGTCCGATATAGCTCTAGCCGCGCAGGCTTGGTTGTGTCGAACTCGTCGGGTGCCATAAGCAGCGCTTCCAGTGTCTCGCGCACAGCGGCATCGCCCAAGGATTGCGATCCGGTCAAAGCGCGCGCATAACGACGCAGGAACGGGAGCTCGGGTCCCAATGTATTCTTCAGTGACATATTCGCTCCTCGCAGGAACAGGTAAAACCGCGCGCGTGTAAATTTGTTCCCG
>JAYVZY010000374.1:0-1721 GCA_043782885.1 Sphingomonadales bacterium
CGGTCGATATTGTGCCCATGGTCGCTTCGGGCGACAAGATTACCGACCGCGCGCTGGCGGAGGTTGGCGGGAAAGCACTGTGGACCAAGGAGCTCGATCAGGCGCTCGCGGGCGGGCAGATTGATCTGGCAGTGCATTCGATGAAGGATGTTGAGACGCTGCGCCCGCCGCAATTCCGGCTTGTAGCGATGCTGGAACGAGCTGACGTGCGTGACCGGCTGGTGGGGTGCCCGCGCGTCGTCGCCCTCAAGCAAGGCGGGGTTGTTGGCACGTCATCACCGCGCCGCCGTGCACAATTGTTGCGGCTGCGACCTGATCTTCTCGTAGTGCTTTTTCGGGGCAATGTCGCAACGCGGCTGGCAAAGCTGGAGCGCGGCGAGGTTGACGCCACCTTGCTCGCGGCGGCGGGGCTGGATCGGCTCGGCATGGCGGGCACCGGTACTCCTATCCCGCTCGAAACGATGCTCCCCGCGCCGGCACAGGGTGCGATTGGGATTGAAATCCGCGCCAATGATGTACGGTTGGCGGCGCGGTTGGCGGTCATCAACCATCCCGATACGCTCGCCTGCGTGCTGGCCGAACGCGCGCTGCTCGCAACCCTTACGGGTGATTGCCATTCAGCAATTGCGGCGCTGGCGGTGATTGCGGACGCTCAAATCCACCTGCGGGCTGAACTCTATAGTCCAGATGGGCGCGAATTGGTGCGGGGGCAGGCACGGTTTGCGATCACTGACGAGCATGGCCCCGCCACACTGGCGCGCGACCTGCTGGCGCGGGCATCGCCTGAAATGCGGGCGATGTTTGGCCATTGAGCGCGCTGCTCATTCTTCGTCCCGAGCCGGGGGCAACCACAACCGCCGCGCGGGCGCGGGCGCTGGGGTTTGCGCCGATCATCGCGCCGCTGTTTAAGGTGCTCGCAATCGACTGGGTGGCGCCTGATCCGACCGCTTATGATTGCGTGATGCTAACAAGCGCGCAGGCGGCGCGATTGGGCGGCGCTCAGCTTGCGCAGTTCGCGCACCTCCCGACCTATACGGTGGGTGTTGCGACCGCAGCTGCGGCGCGTGCTGCGGGATTTGTGGATGTGCGCTCTGGGGACGGCAACGTCAAAATGCTCCTACAGCAGATCGCGGCCGACGGGTGTAAGCACGTTCTCCATCTCACGGGTGAGCACCATCAAAATACCGGGGCAGAAACGCTGATGATTGACCGGCGGATCGTTTACGCCGCGCAAGGGGTCGAGCCACCACCTGTGCTTCCCGCAACGCCGATCGTCCTGATCCATAGCCCACGAGCGGCGGCTCGGCTGGCCGAGATTATCCCCACACAGGAGCGCGCCTCGCGCACCATCATCGCCATAAGCGCAGCGGCGGCGCGCGTGGCGGGCGCGGGTTGGGCCGCAATCCATATTGCCGCCGCACCCAATGACGATGGCCTGTTGGCGCGCGCCGCCGAGGCGTGTAAGACAATGCAAAATAAGGCGCCCAGATGACCATAGATCGCAACGCACCCGTCCCCCGCTCGCGCCCCTTGCGCGCGATCATTGTCGCGACGGCGCTCGCGTTTCTTGGTGGATTGGCGGTGATGGGTTGGGCGTTCACGCATTGGGCACCCGCAGCGACACTGCTGCCTGTTGCTGCTGTCGAGGCTCCGGTGGCGCCCACAGCTAGCGCTCCCCCGCCAGCGTCGAGCGGCCCGTCTACGGTAACGCCCGCGTCCCC